>NZ_VDDC01000087.1:0-2468 GCF_006239215.1 Paracoccus haeundaensis | reverse complement strand
CTTTTTCTTGCCTGCACAGCCCACCCTCGTTCAACCCCTGGCTGCGCTGTGGCGGATATGAGGTGTTATGCGCCGGAAAACCCTGGCGTGAGCGATCGCGCGGGGGTTGTGGGGTAGAGGGCAGTCAGGCGTCCGAGCCGGCCACTGTCAGGTCTCTGGCAGGCCAGCTGACTGATCTTGCATCAATGACGGATTGGTTAGAAAAACCAGCGTGCTACCGGTTTTTATCCCTTATGAGCGCATGGGGCTGGCAATTCTTTGAAGATCATGGCACAATCAGAGAGGTAGTAATTTAATAAAAAACAACCTGAGGTTGAAAATGATCCGGACAATTGCTGTTGGAAGCTATATTTCCGTTCAGGGTATTTTCGAGTGCGATCTGGGCAATGGAAAAATCACCGTCCGTGTCGGGGAGCGATCCTATATCGGAACGCCAATCGATAACTGACGTTATTAAAAAAATCAGGCGCCGTTTCTCCGTAAGCAGGTAACATAAAGAGATTTTTATCCCTATCCGATAACGTCGCCGCGTTCGCATGAGGCTTCAAAATGGTTATTGTGCTTCTATGTTCCGGTATCATTGCCGGCACATTTGCAGGAATAGCGTTTTGGATCGCCGGTTATGGAATCGGAATGATTGCCCTGGCCTACTGGGCAACTGGATCAATCGCCGTCATTGTCACAGTGCTGACGCAAGTTTTGTTCAGTCCATTTGTGTTCAGACGCAGCAGATCGCGTGTTTCAGAAGGAGATGAGTATGCTTCGAGAGAAACCGCCTCGTGAGCCGGTCCCCGAATATCCGGACTTTCCTCCGTTGGAAAATTGACCGTATTTCTGCGCCGAGCTTCCACTATCGCATGAAACAAACCAATGAAGTTGGTTCAGGTTAAGTTTGAGGTCGCAAGCCAGCAGGGGGTTATGAGCTAGCTACTGTTCATAGACCTGCTGCTTCTCGCAGGGCGCGGTTCATCCGGGTCTGCCAACCCGGTCCGCTGGCCTTGAACCGAGCCACCACGTCCTGATCGAGGCGCAGCGAGACGGCAACTTTGGGGTTTTCGACCTTGGGCCGTCCGCCCATGTTCCGGCGCAGGGCGTCTGACAGGGCTGGGAACGCCTCAGTGAAAGGCCGGGCCTGGGCAAGTTGCGCCGCTGTGGCTTCCGGGGCGTCCGGATCGCTGGCGATCATCCGCTGGATCTGGTCTTCGGTCAGATGGGTCTTGCTCATAGCAGGCTCCGTTCCCTGGCGCTGGCGGGGCGCATCGAGATCACCGACACCCCTTGGGTGCCCAAGGTCGCGAAGACCACCGCCACGGTGCCATCCGCGAGACGCCCGATCGCCATGTGCCGGCCCGCCTTTGCCGGGACCACGACCGAGGCTAGGAAAAACGCCTCGTCGAGATCGGCAAAATCCAGACCGTGCTTGGCAAGGTTGGTCTGCCGCTTCGGCGCGTCCCAGGTGATCATCAACATGTGTTTATGTATATACGCAAACCTGCTGCGCGATCAAGGTGCAGAGTGGGTCGTCCGACCCGTTCTGCGGCTCAAAAATGATCCTGGAAGGAAGGTTCAGAACACAGCGCGGATGCCGAAATGCAATTTCGGTTAACATCGGCCATATCCTGCAACTGCAACACCCCTCTGGCGACCTCCATCAGTTCGTCTGCTTCAGCCATCGATCCAGATGCCGCAGAAGCGTCTGCCATCGCTGTTGGTGGCGATCTCGCCCCCGGCTGACGTACAGAACACCTCCGGATGCTTTCCGAATTCCCGTGCATCTCCGCGTCCCTGGATGAGAAGCAGCGCCACGATGCCCAGAACGCCCCCCAGAGCCGCAATTCCTCCGAAGACGGCCAGACCCCCTCCAAACCGATGCAGGGCCTGTCTGCTGCTTCTGACGCTCTCCAGGCGCATGTGGGTGGCGGCGGCCTGGATCTCATGCTCCAAGCCCTTGATGGCCCTCTCAGCGGCCACCTGAGCGGCACTGGCACTATCTTGGTGCATCCGCCTACCCAGATGCTCCGAGGCATCAATGACCTCCTGAGCGTGTGCGGATGCCTCTCCCGAAGCTTTCTCGATCCTGGCCATGAGCCCTGCCGCCTCGGCCTTGGTGGTCGCGGTGGCGGTGAGGTTGCTTACGTCCTGGCGCAGGAGCCGCACCTGGTCGGTCAGATCGGCAATCAGCTCGGCGGGGGATTTGGCGGCGGCGCTCATGCGGTGCCTGCCTTCGCGTCCAGCTCTGCCAGCAGTCCGGCAATCTCCTTCTGATCGACCTCGCGGGTGGCGTTCTTGCGCAGGGTGGCCGCCATCCATCTGGCGATCTTCGGGTCCTTCAAAGCTTCGGTGGTGACGATGGCGCCGACGATGATCTTGCGGCGGGTGTCGCTGGCTTTCTGTCGGGTCTTGAGGCGGTTCAGCTTGGCCTGTGCCTCGGCGATCTGCTGGTCAATGGTCCTGGGCATTTTGAAATC
>NZ_VDDC01000086.1:0-2748 GCF_006239215.1 Paracoccus haeundaensis | reverse complement strand
CTGGCGGGGCAGGGCGGGCCTGACGCCTTTGCGGTGGGCCATCTGCGCCTGCCACGCGCGGTGATGTCGGTTCTGGCGGGGGCGTGTTTCGGTCTGGGCGGCGTTGCGTTCCAGGTGATGCTGCGCAACCCGCTGGCCAGCCCGGACATTATCGGCGTCAGCGCCGGGGCCAGCGCGGCGGCGGTGTTCGGCATCGTGTTCCTGTCGCTGGACGGTCCGGCACTATCTGCAGTGGCGATAGGTGCCGGACTGGGGGTCGCACTGCTGATCTATGGCCTGTCCTTTCGGGGTGGGGTCGCGGGATCGCGGCTGATCCTGGTCGGCATCGGCGTATCGGCGATGATCAACAGCTTCATTGCCTATGCGCTGGCCCGCGCCCCGGCCTGGGACCTGCAGGAGGCGATGCGCTGGCTGTCGGGCAGTGTGAACGGCGCGCGGCTGGATCAGGCCTGGCCGCTGCTGGGCGCACTGGCGCTGTTCGGCGGTCTGCTGATCAGCCGCAGCCGCGACCTTGAGGCACTGCGCATGGGCGACGACATGGCCGCCGCCCTCGGTGTGCGTGTGGGGGCCACTCGGCTGGCGGTGATCCTGGGCGCGGTCGGCATGATCGCGGTCGCCACCGCCACGACCGGGCCCATCGCCTTCGTTGCGTTCCTGTCCGGACCCATCGCCGCGCGGATCGTGGGGCCGAACGGATCGTTGCTGATCCCCGCGGCCCTGGTGGGCGCGGTGCTGGTTCTGGCAGGCGATTTCGCGGGGCAGTTCCTGTTGCCGGGCCGCTATCCCGTCGGCGTCGTGACAGGTGCCCTGGGCGCTCCCTTCCTGATCTATCTCATCATCCGCGCGAACCGTACCGGAGGCACGCTGTGACCGTCGACCATAATTTAAGGGTCTGCGACCTGTCGGCAGGGTATGGCGACCGTGCTATCCTGCAGGGGCTGGACCTGGATCTGATGCCGGGACGCATCACGGCCATCGTGGGGGCGAATGCCTGCGGGAAATCGACCCTGCTGAGGGTGATGTCGCGCCTGCTGCGGCCGGGGCGGGGGCAGGTCACGCTGGATGGCACCGACATTCACCGCATGCCCACGCGCGCCCTGGCTCGGACCCTGGGCCTGCTGCCGCAATCCCCGATCGCGCCGGAGGGGATCACCGTGGCCGACCTGGTCAGCCGGGGACGCCACCCGCATCACGGCCTGATATCACGGTGGGGGCAGCACGACGATCAGGCGGTCGCCGACGCGCTGCAGGCCACGCGCACGACCGATCTGGCCGACCGCGCCGTGGACGAACTGTCGGGCGGTCAGCGCCAACGCGTCTGGATCGCCATGGCGCTGGCGCAGCAGACCGACCTGCTGCTGCTGGACGAGCCGACGACCTTCCTGGACATCGCCCACCAGATAGAGCTGCTGGATTTGTTGTGCGACCTGAACGCCCGTCGCGGCATCACGATAGTAATGGTGCTACATGATTTGAACCTGGCAGCGCGCTATGCCGACCGGCTGGTTGCCATGGCAGCGGGGCGCGTGCATGGGCAGGGGGCGCCCGAAGACGTGCTGACCCAGGATACGATCCAACAGGTCTTCGGCTTGACCAGCCGGATCATCACTGACCCTGTTTCGGGACGTCCGATGATGCTGCCAGTGGGCCGCCACCACGCTACTGCAAATAACTGAGTGAAAGTGTCACCTTTCTGCAACGGGCGCATGCGATGCACCCGTTGCAGGCTTGTCTCATGAAACCGTCAGGCCTAAGCCGGCAGTAATCCGACAAATTACATAAGGCTTTCGCCATGACCCCGAGGAACGCCTGCCATGCTCGCTCGGCTCTGCTGTCCTGCTGTGCAGTGATCGCCCTGATGCCTGTCGCGGCCAGTGCGCAAGACAGCGCAGCGACGCGCCTGTCACCTATCATCCGCCTGCCCGAGATCACGCTCTATGCCTACGGCGGCGATGACGACGCCAATTCTATCGTGGCACGGGAGTTGGCTGTGGGCGGAAAGGTAGCGACCAGCATATTGGATACGCCCGCCTCCGTTTCTGTCATCACCCAAGCCGAGATCGAGCGTCGCGACGCCCGCACGCTGGAGGACGTGCTGCAATATTCCGCGGGCACGATCGCCGATTACTATGGCACCGACGACCGCAACGACTATTATCAGATCAGGGGTTTCGACGCCTCGACCTATCGCGACGGAATCACGCTTGGTGGCCTGCGGGGCATCCGCGAAGAGCCTTTGGCTTACGAGCGGGTGGAGGTCATCCGTGGTGCCAACTCGACCCTGTTCGGGCCAGCCGATCCGGGCGGCTCGATCAACTTCGTGACCAAGCGACCGCGCGCGGAACGGTTCTCAGAGGTGTTCGGCACAGTCGGATCGGATAGTCGCAAGGAATACGGGTTCGACTTCGACGACGTGCTGACCCCGGACGCGACCCTATCCTGGCGGATGACCGGCAAATTGCAGGACAGTAGCCGTGAATACGATTTTTCGCGCGATGACGAGACGTTCCTGATGGGCGGTCTGACCTGGCAGCCCAGTGACGTGACCTCGGTCAGCCTGATCGTCGATTACCTGGACCGCGACGCGACGCCCAACAGCGGCGGCTATCCCCGCGGCGGCAGCTATGACCGCAGCGTGTTCCTGGGAGAGCCGGACTTCAACTATCTCAATGTCGAGCGGACGACCGTGAACGTGATCGCGGAACATGATTTCGGGGAGGGGCTGACCCTTCGGTCGAACCTGCGCTA
>NZ_VDDC01000085.1:0-2901 GCF_006239215.1 Paracoccus haeundaensis | reverse complement strand
CAGGCTCGGAACGAGACAAGCGGGCAGGACCAGGCGCAAAGGAAGGGTAGGGGCATAGGCTCGGGGCGCAGGCCGGCCCTTGCCGGCCAAGCCTAGAGCGCGGTCCCTTGGGGCGGGTGGTCTAGGGCTTCTCGCCCTAGACCACCCGCCCCAAGGGACGCCGCGATAAAAATTTGTTCTGCTCGTAAATGGAGATTAGCGCAAATGATCCATTGCCGGTGACATGCGCGCAATTCCAACGGTCTCATAGGTGCCCGTTTTCGGGTTCAGCACAAACAAGCCGTTGCCGCGCAACTCCACCGTCAGCACGCCGTCAGGGCTGGATAGCTTATCGAAACATGCCAGCATCTTTTCCACCATATCGCGTGTCACTTCCGCCTTGGCGTCCTGTCCCATCTCGCGTGTCGAAAGCATAAAAATACCCTTCTTAATAACTACGCTGGAAGACATACTTGATTTGGCGGCCTGCACCACGAGGTAGACCAAAAGGACTGTTCAAAAGAACAGTATCACGTTTTTTCTTGACACGCGCGTCAACTTTCCGCTGCGCCGTCAGGTGCAGCTCGGCCCGAAGGGCCGGGCCGGGCGGGGGGGGGTCGGCGCAGACGGCCGCCCCGCCAGGTCATCACTCCCCGCCAAAAAGAAGCCCCGCTAGATGCGGGGCTAGTTGAACCTTCGTCGCAGAAGGATGGGCATGGCTGCGGTCTATTGAACAGGATCGGCGGCGGGAAACTCGGTGGCTGCCGGGGCTGGCCGCAAGCGGACACTCTGATGGGTCCATGCTGCGCTGTGCAGTTTTTGCTGCGCGTCTTTGAAAGGCAGGGGATCGGCATGCAGATCAACCCATGCAGTGCCGTTCCAGTGGGTTGCGATATACAGCGACATTGAAATCTCTCTAGTCTGAAAATGCTCGGTATGGGGCGGCTAACGCCGCCCCTCCGGTTCGGTATGAATCAGAAGCAGTCCGGGGTCCAAGCCTCGATGCGGGCTTTCTTCTCCGCGTCGATCTTCCATGCCTTCTGATACTCGGCATCGCTGAACAGCCGCTCCATGCACTGCGCTTTTTCAGCCTTCTTCTGCGCCTTGTGCGCCTTAAAGCCGTTCCCCTGCGGATCGCAGCCCGTCAGGTCCAGATGCAGCGCGTCCAGATAATCGGCGCTGACGCGGCTGAAAAAGTTCTCGGCGGTGGGCGTCCAGACCTTGCGGATACCGGCCCCGGCATCGGCCTCGATCAGTCCGAAAAACTCCGCGCTGCCTGCGCCATAGGGCAGGGTCCGCGCCACGCTCTCGACCAGCGCCGCGTTGCGGGCCTTCTTGCCAGCGGCGACGAACGTGCGGAAGGCGGTCGCCAGATCGTCAACCCGCAGTTCCGGGCGGCTCCATGCCTCATGTCCCGCAGGGGCATGGGTCAGCCGTTCGGAAAACTCCAACCCCTCGGGCTTGCTCGGGCAGTTGTTGGGGCGTCCCGGCGACAGGTCGAAAACATGGGTGCTGACGCCAGATGCCAGCGACATGCCGAAGGCCAGCAGGTCAAAGATCATTTCCGGCTTGTCCAGAAGCGCGGTCTGGATTGCAGCCAGCCGCACAGCCTTCATGTCCTCGACCAGCGCACCGGAATAGGGCGACTTGGGCGCATCCTCGATGCTGGCCGCGCCGTGGCGCGTTGCGGCATGTCCGGTCAGAACCTCTGCCTCAATTGCCTCGGCGCGATCCTCGGGCCGAACCCATGCAGCCGTTTCGCCCAAGGTGCCATCATTGCGGACATAGATGAAAACCCCGGCAACGGCGCGCTGCGCGTCGGTAAAGCCGCCTTCCACGATGTTCGTCAGGTCGGCAAATACCACTTGACCCGCCTCGTCCAGAACGTCGCCCTCGGCCAGTTCTGCCAGTTCGTCGTAACGCTCGCTCTGTTCTTCGCTCAGGACGCCCGGAACGGGATAGATGCGGTCCAGCTTCTCGGCAGTGCCGTAAGGGACATAGCTGTCGGGCATGGCCTCGACCCATTTCCAGACTTCTCCGATCTTTGCCGCTGCCTCGTCCATCTTCTCGGCGAACAGTCGGGCCAGTAGGTCGCCATTGTGAAGCGCGGTCGTGTCGCTGAACAGATCGCGGTTCATCCGCCCGCCCGCTGCGGTGTAGGCGTCCAGCCCGACAAACAGGGCGCGGCGGTCGGTGCCGCTGATCGCTTCCGGCTGCAAAGCCTGTTTGATGCGGTATTCGGATACATCGCGGCCCATCACCTCGGCCAGAACCTGCAAAGTCAAAGCCTCGTCCTGGGACACGGTAAAGGCTTTCGCCATGCCAAGGCTGATTTGCCCCGCCTTCAAGGCGTCCAGAACAGCGGCGGGCAGCGCCGCCAGCGCAAGGCGGCGGTAAACATGCGCCTCGGTCTTGCCGAAGCTGCGGGCGATGGTGGACACGTCTGCGCCTGCATCCTTCATCCGGCCATAGGCACGGATTTCATCGGCGGGTGCCAAGTCCTCGCGGGCGGCGTTCTCGGCGCTGGCCCATGCCCGCGCGGTGGCCTCGTCGGGGGCGATGCGGACGGGAACGGAGGCCAGTTCCGGGTGGCGCTTGGTCACGGTCGGGTCACGCTCGACCGCGCGGGCGATGGCGCGCAGCCTGCGGCCTCCGGCGACGATGCCGACGCGGCCATCTGCGTCAACGGTGCCGGAAAGGTTCTGGATCAGGCCGATCATGGCAAGGCTGTCGGCCAGCAGGTCGATCCCCTCCGGGTCCGCGTCCTGACGCGGGTTCATGTCGGAGACATAGAGTTGGGCCAGCGGGAAATACTGGATGGCGGCGGCGGTGATGATTTCGGTTTTCATGATCTGGTTTCCTTTTCGTGGCGATGGCGTGGGGGCTTGGTGCCTCCTTCCGCCGATGGGCTGCGCCTCGTCG
>NZ_VDDC01000084.1:0-2940 GCF_006239215.1 Paracoccus haeundaensis | reverse complement strand
TAGCGCAGGTTCGACCGAAGGGTCAGCCCCTCCCCGAAATCATGTTCCGCGATCACGTTCACGGTCGTCCGCTCGACGTTGAGATAGTTGAAGTCCGGCTCTCCCAGGAACAGGCTGCGGTCATAGCTGCCGCCGCGGGGATAGCCGCCGCTGTTGGGCGTCGCGTCGCGGTCCAGGTAATCGACGATCAGGCTGACCGAGGTCACGTCACTGGGCTGCCAGGTCAGGCCGCCCATCAGGAACGTCTCGTCATCGCGCGAAAAATCGTATTCGCGGTCGCTGTCCTGCAGCTTGCCGGTCAGGCGCCATGACAGGGTCGCGTTCGGGGTCAGCACGTCGCCGAAGTCGAACCCGTATTCCTTGCGACTATCCGATCCGACTGTGCCGAACACCTCTGAGAACCGTTCCGCGCGCGGTCGCTTGGTCACGAAGTTGATTGAGCCGCCCGGATCGGCTGGCCCGAACAGGGTCGAGTTGGCACCACGGATGACCTCCACCCGCTCGTAAGCCAAGGGCTCTTCGCGGATGCCCCGCAGGCCACCAAGCGTGATTCCGTCGCGATAGGTCGAGGCGTCGAAACCCCTGATCTGGAAATAGTCGTTGCGGTCGTCGGTGCCATAGTAATCGGCGATCGTGCCCGCGGAATATTGCAGCACGTCCTCCAGCGTGCGGGCGTCGCGACGCTCGATCTCGGCTTGGGTAATGACAGAGACGGAGGCGGGCGTATCCAATATGCTGGTCGCTACCTTGCCGCCCACAGCCAACTCCCGTGCCACGATGGAGTTTGCATCGTCATCGCCGCCGTAGGCGTAGAGCGTGATCTCGGGCAGGCGGATGATAGGTGACAGGCGCGTCGCTGCGCTGTCTTGCGCACTGGCCGCGCCAGGCATCAGGGCGATCACTGCACAGCAGGACAGCAGAGCCGAGCGGGCATGGCAGGCGTTCCTCAGGGTCATGGCGAAAGCCTTATGTAATTTGTCGGATTACTGCCGGCTTAGGCCTGACGGTTTCGTGAGACAAGCCTGCAACGGGTGCATCGCATGCGCCCGTTGCAGAAAGGTGACACTTTCAGTCAATTATTTGCAGTAGCGCGGTGGCGGCCCACTGGCAGCATCATCGGACGTCCCGAAACAGGGTCAGTGATGATCCGGCTGGTCAAGCCGAAGACCTGTTGGATCGTATCCTGGGTCAGCACGTCCTCGGGCGCCCCCTGCCCATGCACGCGCCCCGCTGCCATGGCCACCAGCCGGTCGGCATAGCGCGCTGCCAGGTTCAAATCGTGTAGCACCATTACTATGGTGATGCCGCGACGGGCGTTCAGGTCGCACAACAGGTCCAGCAGCTCTATCTGGTGGGCGATGTCCAGGAATGTCGTCGGCTCGTCCAGCAGCAGCAGGTCGGTCTGCTGCGCCAGCGCCATGGCGATCCAGACGCGTTGGCGCTGACCGCCCGACAGCTCGTCCACGGCGCGGTCGGCCAGATCGGTCGTGCGCGTGGCCTGCAGCGCGTCGGCGACCGCCTGATCATCGTGCGGCCCCCACCGTGATATCAGGCCGTGATGTGGGTGGCGTCCCCGGCTGACCAGGTCGGCCACGGTGATCCCCTCTGGCGCGATCGGCGATTGCGGCAGCAGGCCCAAGGTCCGAGCCAGGGCGCGCGTGGGCATGCGGTGAATGGCGGTGCCATCGAGCGTGACCTGCCCCCGCCCCGGCCGCAGCAGGCGCGACATCACCCTTAGCAGGGTCGACTTGCCGCAGGCATTCGCCCCCACGATGGCCGTGATGCGTCCCGGCATCAGATCCAGGTCCAGCCCCTGCAGGATAGCGCGGTCGCCATACCCTGCCGACAGGTCGCAGACCCTTAAATTATGGTCGACGGTCACAGCGTGCCTCCGGTACGGTTCGCGCGGATGATGAGATAGATCAGGAAGGGAGCGCCCAAGGCACCTGTCACGACGCCGACGGGATAGCGGCCCGGCAACAAGAACTGTCCCGCGAAATCGCCTGCCAGAACCAGCACCGCGCCCAACAGGGCCGCGGGGATCAGCAACGATCCGTTCTGCCCTACGATCCGCGCGGCGATGGGTCCGGACAGGAACGCAACGAAGGCTATGGGCCCGGTCGTGGCTGTGGCGACCGCGATCATGCCGACCGCGCCCAGGATCACCGCCAGCCGGGTGGCCCCCACACGCACACCGAGGGCGGCGGCCATGTCGTCGCCCATGCGCAGTGCCTCAAGGTCGCGGCTGCGGCTGATCACCAGACCGCCGAACAGCGCCAGCGCGCCCAGCAGCGGCCAGGCCTGATCCAGCTGCGCGCCGTTCACGCTGCCCGACAGCCAGCGCATCGCCTCCTGCAGGTCCCAGGCCGGGGCGCGGGCCAGCGCATAGGCGATGAAGCTGTTGATCATCGCCGATACGCCGATGCCGACCAGGATCAGCCGCGATCCCGCGACTCCACCCCGAAAGGACAGGCCATAGATCAGCAGCGCGACCCCCAGCCCGGCACCTATCGCCACTGCAGATAGTGCCGGACCGTCCAGCGACAGGAACACGATGCCGAACACCGCCGCCGCGCTGGCCCCGGCGCTGACGCCGATGATGTCCGGGCTGGCCAGCGGGTTGCGTAGCATCACCTGGAACGCAACGCCGCCCAGACCGAAACACGCCCCTGCCAGAACCGACATCACCGCGCGTGGCAGGCGCAGATGGCCCACCGCAAAGGCGTCAGGCCCGCCCTGCCCCGCCAGGATGCGCAGCACCTGGCCCGGCGGGGTCAGGCTTTGCCCCGACATCAGCGTCAGTGCAAAGCCCGCGAGGACCAAGGCCAGCAGCGTCAGGGCGACCACGCGCCAGCGGCCCGTGCGCCGCCGGCGGCCGGCGGTCAGGAGGGTCAGGGCGCCGTTCACAGGTCTCGGACCCGTTGTCGGCGCACGATCCAG
>NZ_VDDC01000083.1:0-3050 GCF_006239215.1 Paracoccus haeundaensis | reverse complement strand
GGCGACAGCATCCTCTTTCAGGGCGTCGCGAAATCGGCCCTGACCAACGTGAACTTCACCTTCAATGGCGTTGCGCCGAAGAACCTCGCCGATGTCGGGCCCGTCCTCACTTCGCCACCGGTCGTTCCGGCTCCTACCCCTACGCCTGTTCCCCAAGACGTTCTGACCAACCCCTCTATGGGAATAGGCCTGAACGGCGTGTCGGACTGGTCGAGCCAGATGCCATTCATCGACGTCTTCAAAAGCTCCCGTCCCTGGACGGGTCATCTTGAAGGGCGTTGGGGCGGTGCCAGCCGTGATCAGATTGAAGCGGTATCGGACGCTGACGGCTACCTGACTAGAATGCCGGACGGAGTAACGCATGTCAGCGCAATCTTCCTGACGGAAATGCCTGCTGCGATGACCTCGATTGGTGGAACCTATCGTGTAACCTACGAGGGAGAAGGCCAGATCGTCGTCAACGGGGGTACGAACATCCGATACGGCGACGGTGAGATCTGGTTCGACTACACGCCCCGCGGGAACAACTTGATCAGCCTCGACATCGTAAAAATCAACAGTGGCGACTATATTCGTGACATTTCGGTGGTGCACCAGAAGAACATTCCGGCATTCGAAGCGGGAAAGATCTTCAACCCGGACTGGATCGAAAAGATCGAGGACATGCGTTCGCTGCGGTTCATGGACTGGCAGGCGACGAACGACTCTGACCTATCCAAATGGGGCGATCGGGCGGAAGCCAGTGACGCCACTTGGGCCACCGAAGCTGGGGTTCCGCTTGAAGTCATGGTGAAGCTGGCCAACGAAACCGGCACCGACCCGTGGTTTAACATCCCGCACAAGGCCGACGCGGAGTTCATCCGCAACTTTGTTAGCTACGTGAAAGAGAACCTAGACCCAGACCTGAAGCCCTCTTTCGAATACTCAAACGAAGTCTGGAACTGGCAGTTCGAGCAGGCACAGTGGGCCAATGTCGAGGGCCAGAAACTCTGGCCCGGACAGGGCGATGCTTGGGTCCAGTTCTACGGAATGAAGGCTGCGGAGATGGCCGCCATCGTGAATCAGGTTTACGGTCCGAATGTCGATGAGATGGTTAACAAGGTCATTGCCACGCACACAGCTTGGCACGGCCTCGAGCAAAGCATCCTCGAGGCCCCGAACGCGGTCAAAGGCGGCTCGGTCACTCCAGCGAACCTGTTTAACGACTATGCGGTCACAGGCTACTTCGATGGCTCTCTTGGCCGGGAGAAGGCCGGGACAGTCCTGTCCTGGATCTCCAACTCCGAGATTGCTGCCGGCGCCGAGGGACGTGAGATGGGCCTCTCGGGAGCTCAGCTGACAAATTACGTCCAAGCCCACAAGTATGACCAGGCAATCAGCCTCGCCATACGCGAGCTACGTGACGGGTCTGTCACCGGCAACCCGGACGGAACGATCGCCAGCCTCGTGAAAACCTTCGAGTACCACAAGGTTATCGCCGATAAGTATGACATGGACCTCGTGATGTATGAGGGCGGCACCCATGTCGTCGGTGTGGGCCAGTGGGCAGGCAACCAGACGCTCGCCAACTTCTTCATGGCTTTGAACCAGTCAGACGCCATGGGGGGGTTGTACCTGGAGCTGATGAAGAGCTGGAAGGACGCCGGAGGCACCCTCTTTAACGCTTTCGTCGATGTCGCAAAGCATGGGACCTATGGATCGTGGGGAGCTCTGCAACATCTCGACGATCAGTCTGAGCGATGGGACGCCATCGTCGAGTTTAACGAGATGAACCCCGGCTGGTGGGAAGAACGAGACGCTAGCGACTTCATTGGAACGGGCGAGGAGAAGATTCTGTCTCGACTATCTGCTGGCGTGTCTTCGGACTCGGTCTCAATAGACATCGAATCTGCCTCCAAGAGCATGGTCGAGAATGCCGCTACCGTCGGCAAGAATGGCGCTGAAGGGAGTTACGGCAGCATGAGTAACGACAACTCACGGATCGAAAGCCTAGGTGATCTCATGAGCAAGCTGTCGGATCAGGCTGACGCTCTCGTCACCTCCACCGTAATCTGTGTTCCCCCCACTGACATCAAGGGTCTGAATAACCGAACCCCGACATATAACCAAGACGAAGGTAATGGCCTAAGTAATGCCGCTAGCGGCGACCGCGACCAAAGCAGTATTCCAGAAGTGACCCGGATTGGCACGCCGACTGGATACGGGAATAACAACAGATACTCCGGCGGCGAGGCAGTTATTTCCATTGCAGATGCAACGGACATTGACATCATGTTTGGTGAAAATAATACATTATTTGATATATTCTTGTTCAACTTAAATTCAGAAACTTCATTTAAAGAAAAAGACAGCATCGTGCATAATTTTGTAGATGGGGTTGACATTGTTAATTTATACGAGACGACCCCTTTTGATCTAGTCTGGACTAAGACTTTAGATGATAATGTAGCCGTTCAAAACGAAAATTATGAAAAAAATGAAAAAGACTTTTATAGTGACGTACCTAGTATCAACTTCTCAATTCTAAACGAATTTTGGCTTTAGAAACATAAATAGGTAAGCGCCTGTCTCAATGACAGGTGCTTGCTTCATGGTCTACAACCGGGCGAGGTGTATCACCCTTTGAAGGCCAGTGTAACGCTGAAGGACTACCCGTCTGCTGACCGGCAACACTTGCGCCAAAGGGCATTCACTGGCTGTCAAAGCCAGATAATCATTTTCTTAGTCGAGCAAAAAGGCCCATCAATAAGCCCATCAATAAGACTGAAACCGGACCACTTGATAAGATAGGTCGTAGATGCGGCATCCTAGCAACTGTATCTCTCAGACCGTTGCTGCGGCCTATTTTTGACGGCTCTTGCATAAGGCGTTCGAGATAGTGACAAGCTTTCTGGTGACGGCGGTGATGATGACCTTGTGCGGTTTTCCGGCCTTGCGGAGGCGATCTGCAAAGTATTTCAGGTCCGGGTTATGATGTGCCGCGACTAAAGCCGCTTGGAATATCACGTGCCGCAGGGCACGGCGACCACCCGCGATGGCTCGTTTCCCGC
>NZ_VDDC01000082.1:0-3346 GCF_006239215.1 Paracoccus haeundaensis | reverse complement strand
GGTAGGGGCATAGGCTCGGGGCGCAGGCCGGCTCATGCCGGCCAAGCCTAGAGCGCGGTCCCGGACAAAGGACGGGACGCGATAAAATAGATTAGACAGCTATCATATTTGGTGGCAAAAAAACGTCTTTGCCAACTGAAGTTAAGGAACTTAAATAATATGGTCAGAAACAGAGGTAAAAATAGGGGCAGGGTTATTTACAACAGTACAGCACCCCGAATTATTCTTAAAAGAAACAAAAATAATAAACTAGATTTCAGCGATTTCACCCTTCTTACCGGTATGGCAGCTTTATGCTATATAATCTCCATAACTCTAGGTAGTGGAAGCTTTAAAGAATATTTCTGGGGTACAACAGAAAAAATTGTCACGGTTTGCCTTTTTCAAGCGTTAGCCTTCACGTCCATTGCTTTTTTAATCTATCTAACAGAATACATATCGATAAAGCTTTCCTTGAGAAAGCCGAAGTCTTATAAATTTCCCGTGCTATCGACAGCTAGAAAGTATATTTTAATATTCGCGGCATCTCTTCTAATACTTGCCGTAATAATTAAGGTGGACTACTTTCTTTATCCTAGCAATAAGTCCCCAATCCGCGACACAGTGTCCATACTATTAGCTATGCTTTCTGGGGTATTAGCCACCATATCATTTATGGCACATATGGCCTATGAGATAATGAAAGATGGCTGGCGCACATGGGCGTTCTTCTTAGTGTTTGGCTTTGTTTCCCTTATGGTATGGCTAAACGCTTTTAGAGATGCTGAAAAAGAAGCTTACATAATAGATAATAAATATTGCTACTGGCTAAGATCGTCGCTTGCCGTTGATATTACCAAAGATCAACGGGATAAACTACTTGGCGGTGAGAATGTCCAGCTGACTCCTGAACAGCATTCATATTATTTCAGTCCTACCTGTATAAGTAAGATACAAAGCGGTATAGACCACCGTGCTATCTACGTAACTCAGTAAGCCATTGTGCCCGCCGTAGGCGGGCGCACAACCTACCAACCGCGAAGCGGTTCCTGCGCGGATAGCGCAAGGTCCGGTTGCGGGGGCTCCGAAGGTGCCCCCGCAACCGGACACCATAACCGCGGCAAGAAGGGGCCGATCCCGGCCCCTATGGCGCTGCTTAGACGCGGCGCACCCTGACAATCTTTGTATGCACTCGGGCGGTGCTGAACGTGTTGGGCGGTAAGGTTTCCAGATGCTCTGCCTCGGGATGATCGAATGTGACCGGCACCAGTGCCACCAGCGTTGCGGCCTCGACGTGCCCACCTCGGCCAAGTAGCGTCAACGCTGCTGCAACGTGCTTTCTCACATCGCGAAAAGGCGGGTTCATTAGGATGCGCGGAAACTCGGCCCGGCCTTTCACTTCGTTGGCGTACTCCAGAAAGCAGCGATTGAGGGTCGGACCGATGCCGCGAAGCCATGCGGCAAGTTTGTGGTGCTGTTCGATCATCGTTAGTTCGTGCGGGCTGTGGCCGGAGGCGATCAGCGCGCGCGCGAGCTGGCCGGTCCCTGCGCTTGGCTCCAGCGTGAGATAGTCGCCAACGGGCCCAAGATAGCCCACCATGCGCCGCGCCACGTCCTCGGGCGTGACGTGGCATTCCGTGGCGCGGTCAACTGCAATGACTTCGGGCACTTCGGCCATTGCCAGGGCGGGCGCGTCCCGCCGTGCCCTGACCGGAATGGTCAGGGGCTTGGCGGGGCGGGTGTAGATCGCGGGGCGCTTCACTCTGCGGCCTCCATGTCCTGAACGCTGGCCGGGGCGTCGTGCTGCTTCTGGTCCGTGATAAAGATTGCAGCCCATCCGGCCATATAGCGGGGGCCTTCGTGCTTCGGGTTCGGGGCGATCCTCACGCGGAAATTGCCGCAGGTCGAAAGGCGGGTGCCGCGCTGTTCGGTGTGGATCTTAGCATAATCTGCCTTGGTCATTTCCACTTGCGGCAGGTTCTCGGCTTCCCTGCGCCACGGGTTCACGACAGAAACTGTGCCGCTTCCGGCTTTGAAATTCAGGATCGGCGGCTTGGCGGGCTTGCTGGCCGGGGGCAGGTAGCCGCAGGATTGCATCAGGTCGCGCCACTCGTCGGCGGAAAGTTCGACGCTGCACCCTTGGGCGATATGGGCGGGCAGGGGGGCGGCACATTCCACGGGGAATAGGTCGGCATCGACCTTCGCGCCCTTTGGCTTGTCCGCGCCATGCTCTCGGACGAACATCTGCAACAGGGTCGGGCTAATCTCGCCTTGATAGCGCGGCACGTCGCCTAGCATGTCCCGCTCATAAGCAAGCCGGTTCAAGGTGTGCGAAATCCAACGGCCCAGGTTGTCGCTCTCGATGGTGGCGCGCGCTCCAGCCATTGCCTTTTCGCGGGCCTCCTGCGGGGTTATCTCGCCACTCTCAACGGCGGAATAAAGGTTATAGGAATGCAGATCGCCGCGACCCAAGCCAAGGCGGATCAGGTTGTCTGTCGTCAGCTTGCCCCACACTTCAAGCGCCTTGTGCGCAGTGTTCAATTTGCGCTGTAGGTCGCGCAGTTCGGCTAGAAGCGTCTTGATGCGGCCCGCGCGCACTTTCGGATCGTTCTTGCGGTTGGCGTGACGCTCGACGCCTTCGGCGCGATACTGCCAGTATCCGATGGCTTTGTGTGCCTTTACAGCCTTGTCCATTGCGTTGTGCATCCGCTCCTGCGTCTTGCGGGCCTTCCGCTCGGAATGATGGCCGACAAGGATAGGCTGCCCAAACTCGAACGCGCGCGACAGTTCGTCAGCCGCGCGGGAATACGCGCTGGCCTGCGTGGCCCGTTTGTCCGCGATGGCGTCCAGTCGATCAGCCTTCATCTGCGCCCGTTCCGCCAGGGTCATTTCCTCCGGCTCAATCTCGCCAGCCAGCTCCAGAGCCAAATCCTCACGGGCGCAGGACCATGCGGGGGCAACGAAAAGCTCCTGTTTGGGTGCCCATTTGAAGCCTGCGGCCTTCACGCGCTGATAGGTTTCGGCATCAAGACGGGTGGACGGATATAGGCGGATTTTGTTGTCTTCGGGCGAGTAGGTCGCGGAAATGGTGGTCATGTCGTTTCCTTTTCGTGGCGATGGCGTGGGGGCTTGGTGCCTCCTTCCGCCGATGGGCTGCGCCTCGTCGGTCTGGTCTGACGAATACGCATGTATTCGGCGGAACAGAGTGAGGAGGGCGAAGCCCGACAAACGGGCCTGGGCGGTTCTGTGTGAACACCAAGCAAAATTGCCGTTTGCGTCACGGCTTTGCCTTTTAGGTGGTCCAACATCTCCGCCCGCTCCTTCCTGTTCCGCCAGTGGCGAAGCCATCGCTGCTTTTCACTTTGGA
>NZ_VDDC01000081.1:0-3506 GCF_006239215.1 Paracoccus haeundaensis | reverse complement strand
GGCAGCCATTCGCGTCGATCACGAATGGCTGCCCGACGCTCAGTAGGTTTCGACGACGGCGCTATACTCGCCGCGCACATTGATGGTCATGGTGATCGGCGTGCTGTCACGGTTTCGCCAGAACCAGCCGTGATCACCGGCGAAGGGCGCCTCGATGCTGCCCTCTCCGTTGGTTGCGCCGCTGCCGCGCTCGTAGTCGATCGACTCGCCGCCGCTATGGGCGTGGAGGTCAAAGTTGACCCGGCCGCCTTCAGCGGTCCATGCGTATTCTGCCACGTCTCCAGCCGCCATTGTCAGCTTGATCTCGGCAGTGTCGCCCGGCTCCAGCGTGAAGGTCACAGTGTCCGTCCAGGTGTCCTGCGCCTCTTGCGCATGAGCCGTGCCGATGAGCAGACCCATGACACTATCCAGAACGCTCGACGTCTGGTCCTGAGAGGGCTGCTCGATGGCGCGCTGTTCGTCCAGCAGACGATCCGCCTCGGCCTCGGCAGCAAGCTGGACCTTGATCTCGCCCATCTCGGTCAGGCCGATGACCCGGCCGATCCCGGTCGGGTCGATGGCGTATTCGGCAGGAAGATAGACGGTGACCGCGATCACCGCCGCACCGATGCTGGCCAGGATCGTGGAGCGGCGCAGTTGCGCCTTGGTGGGCAGCTCGTCGATGTTGGGTTTGGGTGCATTGTGCATGGGGATATCCAATCTATGCAGAGGTGGAAGCGATGTAGCCGGCGACCTGGTTGAAGGTCAGCCAGATGCCCAGGACCATCATCACCACGTTGGCAATGGTAGCCTGGCGCAGGAAGTTGGGGCTGCGACGCCAGTAGCCCATGACGATCAGGATCACGGCCAAGGCCAGCAGTTGGCCGACCTCGACGCCGACGTTAAAGGCCAGCAGGTTGGCCAGAAGCCCATCCTGCGGGATGTCATAGTCGAGGATCTTCGTGGCCAGGCCCGTGCCGTGGAACAGGCCGAAGATCAGCGTGGCGACCTTGGTATCGGGCTGGAACCCGAACCATTTCTGGTAGGCGCCAAGGTTGTCCAGTGCCTTGTAGACCACGGACAGGCCGATGATCGCGTCGATGATGTAGGCGTTGATGCCCCAGCCATACCAGACGCCCAGCAGCATCGTCACCGAATGGCCGATGGCGAACAGGCTGACATAGATGCCGACATCCTTCATCCGGTAGAGGAAGAACACCACGCCCAGCAGGAACAGGATGTGGTCGTAGCCGGTCACCATGTGCTTGGCGCCAAGGTAGATGAAGGGGATGATCTGCACCCCCCAGATTTCCTGGATATAGCCCGCGTCACCGGCGGTGACGTTATGGGCAAGAGCTTGGGCGGCCGTCAGCAGGACTGCCGCCAGCAGGATCAGGGTCAGCGCGACCGGTTGGCGTGGTGCCAAGGCGCGCAGGACCCCCGAGGTCGAGGTCATGGAAAAGTCTCCGGTAAGGGTCTGTCTGTTCGGATACACCGCGCGGTGGCGGCACCGATCAGGCCCGCGGAGGTCGCTCGATCAGATAGACCCGCTGCGGTCCTTCCCATGACGCCCGCAGCCGGAACGTATCGCGCCAAGCCACCCTTGGGTGCGCACCGGCGCCGGGGACAAGCATGGCCTGGCTGTGATCATGGTCGGCCACGTCATGGCTGTGACCGTGCAGCGCCCAGACAAGATCCTCTTCGAACCCGTGCGAGTGGCCATGATCAGCGATCATGTCGGTATGCTCGGCCACCACTTCGAAGACGGAAGGGACATGGCTAGCGCTTGGCGCAAGGGACCAGACGACAAGCGACAGGCAGACGAGGGCTGCAAGCACGCTGTGCATCAATGTCCGAACCTGTTTCACCGGCCTGCCCGTCGTTTCGCGGCGCGCTGATCACACCGTCTTGTTCTATCCCCCAGGGGGGGATAGCCTGACTGTATGTCACACCCGCACGTTCACGCAACCCACCCCGCCCTGGTCGCCCGGCTGAAACGTGCCGAAGGTCATCTGCGCCATGTCATCGGCATGATCGAGGGACAGCAGCCCTGCCTCGACATCGCCCGCCAGCTGGCGGCAGTGGAAAGTGCTGTGACCGCTGCCAAGCGGGCACTGATCCATGATCATATCGATCACTGCCTGGTCCACGACGCAGCGGAGACACTGGACGAGATGAAGGCGATCACCAAGCTGCTGTAAGGACACTCCATGCTGGCCATCCTGCGCGACCGCACCTATCGACATCTGTTCGCGGCGCAGGTGATCGCGCTGCTGGGCACCGGGCTAATGACCGTCGCTTTGGGCCTTCTGGCCTACGATTTGGCCGGGGCGGATGCAGGGGCGGTGCTGGGCACCGCGCTGGCGATCAAGATGATTGCTTATGTCGGCGTCGCGCCGGTGGCGCAGGCGTTCACGGATCGCCTGCCGCGCCGGTCGGTGCTTGTCGCGCTGGACCTGGTCCGGGGGGCCATTGCGCTGTGCCTACCCTTCGTGACCGAGATCTGGCAGATCTACCTGCTGATCTTCCTGCTGCAGGCCGCGTCAGCCGCATTCACCCCGACATTCCAAGCGACCATTCCAGACATCCTGCCCAAGGAGGAGGATTACACCCGCGCCCTATCGCTCTCGCGCCTTGCCTACGATCTGGAAAGCCTTGTCTCGCCCATGTTGGCGGCGGCGCTTCTGAGCGTCATCAGCTTTCACAGCCTGTTTGCCGGGACGGTCATCGGGTTTTTCGCCTCGGCTGCGCTGGTCCTCAGCGTCCGTCTGCCCTCACCGCAGCCAGCGGCACGGCGCGGGGTCTGGGACCGGACCACGCGCGGCATCCGCCTCTATCTGGCGACCCCGCGTCTGCGCGGATTGCTGGCGATCAGTCTGGCCGTCGCGGCGGCCGGGTCGATGGTGATCGTGAACACGGTCGTGCTGGTCAAGGCGGGTTTCGGTCTGTCGGAGCCAGAGGTGGCGTTGGCGCTGGCCGCGTTTGGTGCGGGATCGATGGTCGCCGCCCTGACCCTGCCGCGCCTGCTGGACCGACTGTCGGACAGGCCGGTGATGATCGCGGGTGCCGCGGCCTTGATCGTCGGAACTGCCTCCGGAATGGTCGTGGGCAGTTATAGCGCGCTGCTGGTCCTGTGGCTGATCCTGGGCTTCGGCTACTCTGTCGCGCAGACGCCAGCGGGCCGGTTGCTGCGCCGCTCAGCCCATCCCGAAGACCGTCCTGCGATCTTTGCCGCGCAGTTTGCGCTGTCCCATGCCTGCTGGCTGATCTGCTATCCTCTGGCCGGATACCTGGGCGCCCGCGCAGGCATGACAGCCGCCTTTGGTGCCATGGCGATCATCGGCCTGATCGGGCTGGCCTTGGCGTGGCGTTTGTGGCCTGCGGCTGATCCGACGGATGTCGCACATGATCATTCGGGCCTGCCGGCGGATCATCCGCATCTGCGTGAGCATGGAGGAATGGGGCGGCATCACCACCCCTTGGTAATCGACGATCTGCACAGGCGATGGCCGGTGGGTCCGTGAGGT
>NZ_VDDC01000080.1:0-3984 GCF_006239215.1 Paracoccus haeundaensis | reverse complement strand
GCCCCGACCACTGCCACCCCGGCCGCTGTTGCCGCGACCGCTGCCGCCCCGGCCGCTGCCGCCGCCGCGACCGCTGGCGCCGCTGGCATGGGCCGCCCCGAACCCGACCAGGGTGGGGGCGGCATAGATCGCGCCGGCGGCCCCTGCGGCCAGCCCCAGCTTGGCCAGAAGGCCGCGACGCGAGAGGCGGATATCGGACGTATCGGACATGGGCTTCTTCCTTTGTGTTGCCGGAACCGGTCCTGTCCGGTTCATGGATGCAACGGGCCGGCGGGGCGGCTTATTCCCCGCTGACGGAAAGAATCTGCGATTCTGCCTCGGGGCAGGCCGACGGCGACGCGACCATGCCGTGGCCGAACACCGGGTCGCGGCCCGGTGCGCCCAGATCGGCGGCGCAGCGGAACAACCGGTCGCGCGCATCCGTCGCGCTCAGCCCGTCGCGCGCCATGCCAAGCGCCAGCGCCGCCGACACGAAGGGCGCGGCATACGATGTCCCCGACCGCAGCCGCCCCCCCTCGATCGAGGCGGCGGTCCACAGGTTCACCCCCGGCGCGGCCAGCGCGACATGCGGACCCCGCGCCGCCTGGCGATAGGGGGCACGGTCGGCATCGACGGCAGTGACGGCGATCACCTCGGGCCAGGCGGCGGGAAAGGCGGGGGCGGCGCCCGGCCCGCCGTTCCCCGCGGCCGCGACCAGGCCGATGCCCGCATCGCGCGCCTCGACCACGACCTGGCGCAACACGGGGTTCGCGGGGCCGGAAAAGGACATGTTGATGACCTGCACCCGCGCCTGGATCAGCACGTCCAGCGCGTTCAGCAACGAGAACGCATCCGCCGCCGCCCCGTCGGCGCGGCTGTGGAACGCCTCGACCGCGATCAGGTCGGCACGCGGCAGCAGGCCGGGGGCGCGACCCTGCGCGTTGCCGATCAGAAGGGCCGCGACGGCGGTGCCATGCCGGCGCCCCGCCGCGTTCCGCCCGTCCAGGTCGACCTGGTTCACGCGCAGCGACTGGCCGCGCAACGCGGGATGGTCGGGATTGACGCCCGTGTCGATCATGCCGATCCGCGGCCGGGCCTGCAGATCGGCAGGGCGCCAGCCGATCATCTGCTGGGCCGCGCAGTCCGCGCCGTCGCAAGTCAGGTCGTCGGGGCGATAGAGCGAATTCAGCGCCGCGGTCGATCCGGGCAGCAGGCGGGCGATCTCTGCCCGGGCCTGTGCCGGGTTGCGGCCCGGCGGCAGGCGCAGCCGGGCGGCGCGGCGGGCCAGCGTCGCGTTGTCGCGCTGCGACAGCACGTCATAGCCTGCCGCCTGCAGCGGCTGCAGGCTTTGTCCCGGCGCCAGGATCACGACCATCTCGGGACGGGCAGGCGCGCGGCGCCGTCGCTGGCGCGCCGGGCGCGACACCGATGCCCGCCCCGACGGCGCGCTGGCATCGGACGCGCGGGCCGTGCCGGTCCCGATCAGCGTCGGCGTCGCATAGGCCAACCCGGCCGCCAGTCCCATCCGGGTCAGCAGCGCGCGGCGGGTGGTCGGGGCGTCTTGGGTCATTGGCGGGTCCTTGATGCGATCGGGTCGGGTCATGGAAACGGTCGGCGGGGCTAGTCTATTCCCATCGGCCCGCTGCGCGCACTTTTCTTTCGCGTGCGATGGAATAAAAGCGAAGGGGCCACGTTTCAAGGTCAACCAAGACCGCAAGGGGGGACCCTGTCCGTGACCGATGACCTGCGCGCCCAGATGATCGCGCTGCTGCCCCGCCTGCGGTCCTTTGCCCGCGGCCTGTCGGGCCAGCACGCGCTGGCCGACGACCTGGTGCAGATCACCGTCGAGAAGGCGTTGCGAAACCTGGACGCCTTCGTGCCGGGGACGCGGATGGACAGCTGGCTGTTCCGCATCCTGCGCAACAGCTTCATCGACCATGTACGCGCCCGGCGGGACACCGACAGCCTGGACGATGACGACGCCATGCCTCTTGTGGGCCAGGACGGCCGCGAGGTGACCGAGATCCGCCTGCATCTGGCCGATGTGCGTCGCGCCATGAGCCGCCTGCCCGAGGATCAGCGCGTCGTGCTGATGCTGGTCTGCGTCGAGGGCATGCGCTATCGCGAGGCCGCGCTGGCGCTGGACGTGCCGTTGGGCACGGTGATGAGCCGCCTCGGCCGCGCCCGCGCGGCCCTGGCGCAGGCGCTGCAGGACGATCCCGCCCTGCTGTCGGCCAGGCTGGGCTGAAGCAATCCGCAAAGGCATGATCCGATGACCCGTATCGACCCCCCGATTGATCCCAACAACGAGAGCGACGAGATGCTGATGGCCCTGGCGGATGGCGAACTGGACGAGGCCACCGCCGAACGCCTGTGGCGGCGGATCGAGACCGACCCGGCCTTGGCTGACCGCTTCGCGCTGTTCGCCGATACCCGTCATGGCCTGCAGGCGGCCTATCCTCCGGAACCCGTGCCCGACCGGCTGATCGCGACCGTCATGGCGGGCACGCCTGCCTCCGATCCGGTCGTCGTGCCGTTCAGGCGCCGGTTGTCTGCGCGGCCGATGGCGGCCTGGGCAATGGCCGCGTCGCTGGTCCTGGCAGTGGGCCTGGGTGGGTTCCTCGCCGGCCGGGCGACGCCCCCTGCGGGCGCCACCCTGCAGCAGGCGGCGGCCGCCCTGGCGCAGGTGCCGACGGGGGGCGAGGCTGCCCTGCCGGGCGGGGCGGTGGCGCGGGCGCTGGCCAGCTATGACACCGACCTGGGTCTGTGCCGTCTGATCGAGGCGGGCGCGGAACGTGCGCTGATGTGTCGCGACCAGGGCGACTGGTCGGTGGCGCTGGCGGTGCCGGGCGCGGGGCAGGACGCCTATCTGCCCGCGTCGGACCTGGGAACCGGCCTGATCGACGCCGCGCTGGACGATCTGGGGGCGGGGCCGGCGCTGGACCCCGCGGCCGAGGCTGCCGCCCTGTCTGACTGATCCCGCCATGGAACATCCGGCCCGCGGGTCGTGTTGGGGGGCCTTGAGGAAAGGCCGGGTGGGGCATGTGGGACTGGATATCTGAGAACAGCGGGCTGGTTCAGGCCGGAATGGCGGCGGTCACGGCGCTGGTCTGGATGGTGTATCTGCACATCATCGTGTCGGGCCTGCGCCGCCAGCGCCGGACCGAGATCCTGATCCAGCTGGGCGGTGCGCGGAACCTGTCCGCACGCATCCTGGTCAGCAACCTTGGGTTCGAGCCGATCTATGTGCTGGAGATCATGCTGACCGTCTGGACCGCCAGCGGAGAGCGCATGTCCTCGGTCGCCGACCGGACCGAGATCGCGCAGGGCCAGCACGCCACCCCGCGCGAGGCGACGCTGCAGGGACCGCTGAAAAGCAGGGATCACGTCGATATCGGCAGCGTGCTGGACCTGCTGGACCGCGCCCGCCACCGCAGCTTCGACGCGCTGGAGCCCGGCGACATCCGCGAGGTCGAGGTGACGGTGGCAGCCATCACCGCCGCCGACAGCCGCATCGCCGCCGCCGCCCGCCGTTTCGCGATGAAGGGAGAGGGCGACGACATGTCGCTGTGTCCGCAGAACCTGTATGCACGCCAGATCCGGTCGCGCTGGCGCCGCCGCCAGATCGAGGCCAAGCTGCGCGAGCGTCTGTGATCAGTCCCCGCCGAACAGATCGCGGGTGAACACGCGGTCGGCCACGTCCTGCAGGTCCGGGGTCAGGCGGTTCGCCACGATCAGGTCGGCGCGCGCCTTGAACGCGGCCAGGTCGCGGATCACCTCGGACCCGAAGAACCGCGCGTCGGGAAGGGCGGGTTCGAACACCACGACCTCAAGCCCCTTTGCCTTCAATCGCTTCATGATGCCTTGGACGGCGGATTGGCGGAAATTGTCGGACCCGGCCTTCATCACCAGGCGATGGATGCCCACCACCTGCGGCCTGCGCGCCAGGATGGCGTCGGCGATCACGTCCTTGCGGGTCCGGTTCGCCTCGACCACCGCGGCGAT
>NZ_VDDC01000079.1:0-4441 GCF_006239215.1 Paracoccus haeundaensis | reverse complement strand
GCGGGGTAGAGCAGCCCGGTAGCTCGTCAGGCTCATAACCTGAAGGTCACAGGTTCAAATCCTGTCCCCGCAACCAATATTACCAATAACTACAATGCATTACGCCTCGCGTTCCGCGGGGCTTTTGCTGTCCAAATTCCAGGTCAACAATAGGTCAACAAAACAACCCAAACTGCGTGCGAATCCAGCACCTTAGTAGCCAAACCCGCACTCAACCGCGTGAAACCGGTGATAGTTCGTGTTCAACAGGGCAGATGCGGAAATTCACGCAAATTCGGCGAACAGGGTGTCGAGCGTCCCGCAGGCCCCAGATGGCGGAAGGATCAAAACTCGCTGCTGCAAGCAGAAAGGCAGCACCCAAAGGCGCAGCCCATTGGACTTGGGAAACTCGAAAACAGGCAGCGCCTGGCTAAAAGCTTCTGTCTTTGGATAGACGAGGACAATGTCGCCATGGCCATCTAGATAGCTCTGTCCATAAGCATAAAGCTGATAGAAATCTACCTGACTCAGCCCATACTTGTCCGTTCCATTGCTCTTCTTCTTGATGTCCAGCAGCTTCCATTTCGTATCCAGGACAAGACAGTTTGAGCCCGAAGCCTTCACCAGGAAATCTGGCTTCAGACGGAACCAGTTTTGTTCAAGATGTCTCACGAGCGAAAAGGTCTTTACCTGTGGTTTCAGATGGAAAGGGGAAGAAAGCTGTCGTTTTAAATGCTTGGCGACAAAGGCCTCAAAAACTGCCTCCATTGGAACTAGCAATGATGGCGATCGGTGCCCGCCGGTTCCGGTCAAAGGCGACTCGTGCTCTAGGATCAACCTTGCCCAGGCTAGGGCGTCCGAATAGTGAGCCATGCCGCGATCCAGGCGCACCCGTAGCAAATCGACCGACGGACGTTCGGAGATTGGCACATCGACAAACACAAAGCATAGTTCTCGTGCGAGCCGCTCGTTCGTCTGTGATCCTGTCCATGACAGAACCTGACGTAACGCAGCATGCAGAAGCCGGTTTTCCGCGCGATCCGGAGAGAAATCGTCGAATTCGGCAAAGAAGCGATCTCGTCGGCAAAGATTCTGCCGCAAGTGTGCTGCCATCTGCAGTTTGCCATGTAGCGCAAACATATTGTCTTGCAGGGCACTATAGTCACTGCGCAAGCCGCGTTTGACGATCTGCTCAACACTGCCAAGAAACGCTTCGATGAAAACCTCAAGCAAGGGCATTCGCGTGGCAGCTAGCTTGGCGCTGTCGGTTTGAATGTGCCGAAAGCCACCAAGGCAACGCAGCATCTCAATCAACAATTGCCTTGCTTGAACATCCCCACCTTCAGTGAGCTTGCCAACTTTCGGCAACACCTCGATCTGATAGCCGTCTGGAGCTCGAATGACTCCAACAAAGCTGGTGACCTGGATAGCGCGTTGACCGCGCTTTTGCGTTAGCCGCAACCAAGCGTGAGTTCCTGTGTCAGTAGCGGCCAATGCCTGCGCCTCAAGCCACTCAAATACGCTGAAAGGAACTTTACGTAATTCTTCCGATTCCTCAGCGCCGCTGTCTTGAGACACCAAGGCGCCGAATTCGTAGATTGTCACTCCACCCATTTGTGCGTCCCGATCCGAACCATCAGGAATGCGATTTGTAGATGCCGATATAGGCCATGGGCTGTCTGAAAGCCGACTCTTGCAGGATATAGCGCTGCCGTGTCGCGTAACTGTCTAGGCCATGATCGTTGCCGAACAGCTCAGACAAATCCTGATCGTGGTCGGCAGTTTCGCGGATGAATTGATCCGCTGCGTTGGCTTTCTGATTGTCGGCCAACACAAGTCGAATTTTACGCCAGTCCTCGAAGAAATACTCCTCCAAAAGTGGCAAGATACGATTGCGAAATATCGCTGCCAGCGTCTGGAAGCGATCCGCGTCGCTTTGTAACTTCACGAGCCCGGTGAAATAGGCGTGACCAATGCAATGATCACGATCATACAATGCCTCAATACGATCATTGATACGCTCGAGCATCAGGCGCACGTCGATCACGCCAGCCTCGGTCTTGACGACAAGCCCAGCGAGTGGTGCGCTGTCTGGCTCGGCCGGAATTTTCTCTGCACGAGTGTCTGGCATCAGCGGGACGAAATCGAAACGACGGCGCAAAGCCGTATCAAGTAGGGCCAGTGATCGATCCGCCGTGTTCATCGTGCCGATGATATCCACGTTGGCGGGTACAGAAAATTTCTCGCCGGAATAAGCCAAGGTAATTTCGGCCGACGGGGGGCTACCATCAAGGCGGTCCCTCTTGTCTCCTTCGATCAATGTGATCATCTCGCCGAATATCTTGCTAATATTGCCTCGATTGATTTCATCAATGACCATTGCCCAACGTTGATCCGGCGCCTGTCGGGCTTTGCGGCACAGCTCCTTGAATGCCCCCGGACGGATCTCATAGGCTACTTCGCCTTCTTCGGCATCGCCTGCCAGAACTGGCCGTAGACCTTCGACGAATTCCTCATAACCATAGGACTGGTGAAAGGTGACGAAACTGTAACGCTGAACAGTGGCATCGTCCTTTGGCCCAGCTTTCAGCTCATCTACCAGGTCACGCAGCTCAGCACCGATTTCGTCCCAGTCACCGGCAAACCGCCAAATGGAACCTGCTGATTTGTCAAAGATGGCGGGACCAAGCCGTAGCTTAAGGTTGACTGTGGTGGAATCTAGGATGGTATGGTTTTGAAGCGTTCCCCACAGCGTCTGATTTATGCCGCTGACACGGCTTTTGGCGCTAGCGATAGCCTGGATGAAGCGATGCGCAGCCAAATCCGGCACCTTTGCTTTGCCACCCAGGTCGTACAACGCTGCTGCCAAACCTTCCCACCACGTGAGCGCCGCGATTTTTTCGGAAATAATCTGATTGCGCCATGCATCGGCAGATATCGATTCGGCTTGTTGTTCATAGTCGCTCTTCAGTAATTGGGTCAGCGCGTAGGTTTTCCCGGTGCCGGGCGGTCCGTAATAGATGCGATTAACGCAGGCGGCGACAGGTTCGCTGGCCAGAACTTTTGTCGGAACGGCCTGAAATGAAGGTTCTTGATCGTTTCCGAAGTTGTTTGGCTCTATAGGCTCACCTGACAGCGCCGCCAACTCGGCCAAATCCATATCGAAGAACGGTTGAAGCAAGGCTGCCTCAAACTCTGGCAGATCATGCGTGCCTACAAGTTTGAAAGTGGAGCGATAGTTTGGCGACCAGCCCTTTTGACTGCCTTCATACTTACCATCCTTGACTGCCTTTTTAAGTACGCGATAGTGACGCTGAAGCCAGCCATCGCCTTTTTCACACGGTTCGGCTTCGGACGTAAATTGGCCAATCAGAACGACTTTTTCATTGCCGTGGCACAGATAGAACAAGGAACCTACCTCAGCTTTCTGAAACTCTTTTCCCTGACCTTTTTCAGTTTCGCCATGCATGACACCAAGGTTTTTTTCGAGGTAGGTTTCTCGCTCCTGAGGTGAAAAGTCCTTTACACCATGCGAAAGCTTCCAGATCTTGAGGAGTTTTTTGCTCACTGTTTCCCAGACTTCTTGCGCAAATTCCAGAATGCCAAGATCGGAAGGGCGTTTGGCAATTACTGCGTTCTGCAAAGTGGCCATATTGGATTTCGCTGTGTCGCCTAAGAAGGTGGCGAGCCAATCGCGTTTGAAAATATGCACCAGTACCGGCGCCTGCCGGTCTTGATAGTGAAAGGCGATCTTCCACTTGAAGGCCTCACCTAAATGTTCGAATGCTTCGATAGCGTCAAGGTCGCCCTCTGATGCAAGCTGCGCGACCTGCACAACATGTCCACGCACCTTCTCGAAGGCTTCATCCGCTGTGTCGCCAAGGGTTGAATACCAGCCGTAATCGTCAGAATAGCTAAGTTTGGCGTTGGACGGCTTGCTTTCAGTGCTTTTGCGAGAGAAGACCCCAAACTTGAACGCTGACCCGCCCCAGATACTGCCCATCTTGTCTAAGCGCGACTCGATCCAATAGGTGAAGCTGTCCTGCGAACCAGCTTGGGTATATTCGTCGATTGTCATCGAGGCCAAGCGCGACGCTGGCCAAACACTCAAGAATTCATCCCAGAGGGCGTACTGTTGCTGGAAGTCGGGCATTCGGAAAACAACTCGCTTTTGGGTGGATGGTTTGGACAATATTGATTTGACAGGTTTCCAGTTGAATCGACAGCATTTTCATGCTTTTGGGATCGTGACCAAGTGTGAGACAAACATGACATTTGGTCACGAACGTTCCCGGATCTCATCGTACCCACTTGTCCGCAACTGACCAAATCACCGAACCAATGGTCAGCAAAGCTCCTATTACTGGCTCAATGTCAGATGCTTCGGTAATCCTCCCCGTTTTAACGGGGTTTGGTCGTAGAACTCACGCAGCCATTTTCAGTTTCTGTGCGGGTGTTATGC
>NZ_VDDC01000078.1:0-5052 GCF_006239215.1 Paracoccus haeundaensis | reverse complement strand
TCCCCTTCTTGCCTGATCATCCCCATTCCCGCGGGGCGCCCGCCGAGGCGTCCCACCCCTGCCGAACGACAGTTCAACGTCAAAGCGCGCTGACAGGAAAAAACCGGGCCAGTCCGCGCCGGTCGGCGCTTGCTCCCCGGGGGCTGCTTCGCCCGACACGGCCCGTCCCGGTTCTTCCCTGTAGATCATTAGAAGGCGAAAAATTATATTGCTGAATTAAAAGGATTTTTTAATGGCACCTGCATCATCTAGATGATGCACCCCTGCATCATCTAGATGATGCAACCTGCCTCACTGGTTTTCAAATTTTGAAAGCAATGTTGACTTTCTTTTATTGATCGCAGACTTTCATAATTTGAAAGCGGGGGAGGCATCCTGCATCAATAAAGAGGTAGGGACATGACAAAGCTGCCAGAGAGAAAAACACGCGGAACTTGGGTCCAGACAGAGCGAGCAGCCCATGAAGAATGGGCTCAGTTGATCATCCGTGCTCCCAAAGCAGCTGCAGTCATGCATATCCTCACTGCGCGCATGGGCGACAATAATGCAGTGGTCATTTCACAGCGAGAGTTACAGACGGCAACCGGGATCTCACGCCCTACTGTCCAACGAGCACTTGCGACTCTTCGCGACGAAAACTGGATCGAGGTTTGGCAGGTTGGAGAAAGCGGAACAGTGAACGCTTACGTAGTTAACGATCGTGTTGCTTGGCATGGCTCTCGAGATGGTATTCGCCGAAGCTTGTTCACGGCCACAGTTGCTGTTTCAGAGGCCGAGCAGAAGAACACAAGCCGAATTGGCGACAGTACACCGCTGCACCGCATCCCTTCTGTGTTTCCAGGTGAAATGCAGCTACCCTCCGGCGAAGGCTTACCACCCGTTTCACAGCCGTTCTTTGATGGAATGGAGCCTGATCTGCCTGCTACGTTAGTTGAGGAATAGACAGCTCCCTACGTTTGCATGCAAAGTTTTGCGCAATCTGACAATGCAAAGGAACGCAAAGACCGATGCAATATAGCGCAAACCAAGCTGCGGAAGCTACAGGCAAGAACGTAGCGACCATCACACGAGCTATTAAATCGGGAAAACTCTCGGCCACTAAGGACACATCTGGGGCTTGGCAGATCGATGCGGCCGAACTGTCCCGCGTTTACCCTTTACGTAAGCAAAGTCTGCAAAACCTTACAATGCAAAATGACGCAAACCCTACGCAAAGGGATAAATTTACAGAAGCCAATACCTTGCGCGAAGAACTTGCGGCCTTGCGCGAGCGTGACAAGCTAAAAGATACACTACTGGAAAACTACGTTGCCCAGATGGCCGATCTAAAAGAGGACCGGGACAAGTGGCGACAGCAGGCCACCAACCTCCTTGCTAATCAGGAGGCAGAACTAGTTGTGCCGGCCCCTGTAAAGCGCCGCCGATGGTGGCCGTTCTAGCGCAGCTCCACCCTGTGGATGCCAGTTCTAGTCACTTCCTTAGCTAAAGGCGCTAGTCTCTCATATCTAAATAAATCTTTTAAAATCAGAAGTATTACAGAATTTTTTGTTAAGACTTCCTTGAGGTTTTGAGCGCATATTTCATGTGTTCAGAACGAACAGTGTCCTGCATCGCGCACAGCGTCACGACACAGGTCAGGATGACCATCACGGGGCCGCGTCAAAGGTGGCTTTAAACGGGCGCAAATGCGCCTTCATATGTATGGGAAATATCATGACCAGCATTCTGACGAACACCGGCGCCATGACTGCGCTGCAGACCCTGAAAACGATCAACAAGGACTTGGGCTCTGTTCAGGAGCAAATCGCAAGCGGCAAGAAGGTAGGCAACGCAAAAGACAACGCCGCCGTCTGGGCAGTTTCGAAAGTGATGGAAGCTGACGTTGCTGGGTTCAAGAAGATCTCCGAGGGTCTTGCTGTCGGCGGGTCCACCGTGGCCGTGGCGCGCAACGCCGCCGAGACGACGACCAAGCTGCTCACGCAGATGAAGGAGAGGATCGTTCAGGCAAACGATCCCGCTCAGGCCAACAACCTGACCAAAATCCAAGCTGACATTGCAGGGTTTCGCGACCAGATCGGCTCTGTTGTGGCAGCGGCGCAGTTTAACGGTGTCAACCTTGTCGGCGGTACGGGCAGCATCGAGGTCCTGGCCTCGCTCGACCGGACAGCCGGCGGCGTCACCGCCAGCAAGATCAACGTTTCGAATCAGGACCTCTCGTTCGCCGCTTATGCGCCAAAGGCCGCGTTTACCGGCACAACCGGTGCTTCTACCGCTGGGGATACTGCCGCGTTCACGATCGCTGGTGCGGCAAGCGCGAACCTGGTGATGACCAATGCGACCTATGCTGCAGGCGACAGCATCTCCGTCCGCATCGGCGACAAGACCGTTTCCCACACCTTCTCGGCGTCCGATGTCGCCGCGACTTCGCCCCAAGCGGCGGGTGCAACTGCGCTTCGGACTAAGATCGAAGCACTTGGCATTCCCGGCCTTACCGTTGGCTACGACTCCGCTGCGCCGGGCACGCTAGCGATCAACAACACCGGTGCCACTGATCTCTCGGTCAGCGCGCAGTTCAAGAACGTGGGCTCGGGCGGCCTGAGCGAGCTTACGGGCATCGACGTGACCAGCAACCTTGGAACCGCGCTGGCGTCGGTCGAGTCCGCCCTCCAGACCTCGATCAACGCGGCGGCTGCCTTTGGTACTGCGCAGAACCGGATCGAAACGCAATCCGACTTCGTCGGCAAGCTGAGCGATTCTCTAACGGCCGGCGTCGGCTCGATGGTCGATGCCGACATGGAAGAGGCTTCGGCCCGCCTGCAGGCGCTGCAGACGCAGCAGCAGCTGGGCATCCAGGCGCTGTCGATCGCTAACCAGGGTCCAGGCGCCGTGATGGCACTGTTCCGCTAATAAGACCTGCGGGCGCCTCAAGGCGCCCGCAACCCTCATGATCAGACCAGAACGGGAAAACGATCTTGAATGCAGTAACGCCTCTGAATGGCTATGGCCATCGATCCAGCGATCTTCGTACGTCTCGGGAGGCGGAATATGACATCTTTTCGCGTGTGACACGCATGTTGCGCCAGTCTGCGCGCAAAGCCGACAACAATGAAACAATTCAGGCCGTCCACAAGAATACGGAACTGTGGTCTATACTGGCCTTTGATTTGGTTCAGCCCGACAATGGCCTTCCAGATCATGTCAAGGCAGGATTAATTTCTTTGGCAGGTTTTGCGGTTCGCCATGGTCAGGCTGTGATAGCAGGTAATGCCACTACCGACCCGCTGATCGACATCAATCTTAGTATTATGCGCGGTCTTCGCGGCGAGGTTTCAGCATGAGCTTTCTTAATTTGCGTCTAGCCCCGAACGAGCGTGTCCTGATCAATGGCGCAGTCATTGAAAACGGTGACCGTCCTACTAAAATTGCTATTAGGACCCCTAACGTAAGGGTCCTACGTTTGCGCGATGCTATGCATCCAGACGATGCTAAAACCCCAGTTTCTATTGCTTGCTATACGGCTCAGATGATCCTGATGGGCGACATTGAGCCTGGAGAAGGGCATCGGCAACTACTTGTAGCAATCGAGCAGCTTAGCCAGGTATTTACCGACCATGACAGCCGTCAACTTTTAGCAGAAGCCACTGAAAAGGTAGCTGAGGACAAGATTTACGTGGTTATGCGTCGGTTGCGCGATCTGCTGCCTCGCGAAGCCAGGTTGTTCGCTTTCAATCAATGATGATTTCATGAGCGGTCCAATCTCCATTGGGGTCGGCGGGATCGCCGGCTGGAGGATTGTGCAGCGCAATGAGGCGCGGCAGATCCAGAGCCTTTCCAAAGATCCAATAGTTCAGCGCTCAACAACATATTTTCAAGATAATATTGCCCGCACCACCAAAGCCGAGGAGTTGGTCAAGGATTATCGGCTGCTTAGTACTGCCTTGTCTGCCTTTGGATTGGAGGCAGAAATTGCAAATAAAGCATTTATCCAGAAAGTTTTGGAATCTGACCTCACCGATAAAAAATCCTTAGTCAACAGGTTGGCCGACAAGCGTTACTTGAAAATGGCCGAAGCCTTTAGCTTTGGCTCTGCTAAACCGGCCGACAATTTGGGAGAAACTGTCAGTAAGGCTTTTGTGCAGCGTGAGTTCGAGCGCCGTATTGGGCAGGGTGATGAAACGCTGCGTTTTGCTTTAAATGCCCGGCGCGAGCTGCAAGAAATGAGAAACCGAGCCTCAAGCGACAAGACATTATGGTACGAGGTTTTGGGCAACCCACCAATGCGCAAGGTATTCGAAGGAGCTTTTGGTTTTGACAAAGCTTATGGAAGACTACCAATTGACCGACAGTACGAAGAATTTACCCGTGCTGCCGAGCGCACCCTTGGCAGTTCCAGCTTTAAGGACCTTTCTCAACCTGAGGCAATCGACCGGCTAGTACAAAACTATATGGTGCGCGCTCAGGTCAGCACGTCGCCAGCTCAAAACCGCTACAGTGCAGCACTGACGCTGTTAAGGAGAGGGTAAAGAAAACAGCCTTCGTTTAATGTCGATCGTCGGTCTTTGGATGTGACGCGCGAGATCATCTCCCCTTCCCCTCGGCCTCTAATCGCAGATGCGAAAGATGGCCTCACCACCCGTGATCGTGACCATCATCCCTTTCATGGGCACGGCGATCCTGCTCCTGCACGCGTTCCCGCGCTTCTCGCTCGGCGGCCTCGCGCTGCGCCTCCTGCCGGCGTTCGACCTCGAGATCGCGCGCCAGTCCCTCCGCAGCGGCCGACGCGCCGGGCGCTGCGGCGGCGAAGAAGTCTCCCCAGGCATCGGCAGGCGCGACCCGCTGCACCGCCTCACGCACCTGTTCCGCCGCCCGTTCCGCGACACGCTCCAGCCAGGCGCGGCCCTTCTCGGCCAGCTCCTGCGCCACGCGGGCCACCTCGACGGCCTGTTCCCTGATCTCCCGCCAGACCTGGACAGCCGCGACCTCGATGCCGCGCTCCTTGAGCTGCCACGCCCCGGCAGAAAGCTGCGGCAGGGGCTGACGGTCCAGCGAGAC
>NZ_VDDC01000010.1:0-160003 GCF_006239215.1 Paracoccus haeundaensis | reverse complement strand
GGCGCAGACCACCGCCACCCCGGCGGCACGTCCGCCCAGCCCGGCCCAAGCGCGTCCCGCCCCGGCCCGGCCTGCGGCCGAGGCTGCCGCTGCCCCGGCACAACCGTCAGCCCGCCCGCCCTCGCGCCCCGACCGGCTGTCCCTGCTGGACGAAGGCAGCGCGCCCGAGCAGACCGCGGCGCTGACGCAGGCGGAACGCGACCTGATCATCAGTCAGCTGCGCGATCTGCGGACCGCGCAGGCAGGCAACGCGCCGCTGAGCCAGGCCGAGCGCGGCTTGGTGTTCCAACTGGCAGACGCCCGGCCCACGCGCCGGCCGGTCTCTGTGCGCGCACCGTCGCAACAGGCGGTGCAGGACGCCGTGGCACAGGCCGTCGATGCCGCCCGCCCCGCCCCGCGGGCCAGTGCGGCGGCCAGTCTTGCCGCTCCCCGTCCCGCGGCCCTCGATCCCGGCCCCACCGCCGCACCGTCGGGCGCCATCCTGCGGTCAGCCCGCCCGAACAGCCGGCCCGGCACGCGCACCGTGGCCAGCCCCGCGGTGTCGGAGCAGGCCGTGGAGGATGCCATCGCATCGGCCATCGGCAACAGCCCTGCCGCGCCCGGCGCGGTGGCGCTGACCGCGCTGACATCGTCGGCCATTCCGCCGCGCCGTGCCGGTGGCGCCGCCGTCAATGCGATGGTGGCCACGGCCGCCCCGGTCGCCGCGGCCCTGTCGCCGTCGTCGCCCGACCTGCGCGCCGCAGCCGAGGCACAGTCGGCCGAGGCCGCGATCGCCGAACAGCGCCGGCAGGATGCCGAATTGCAGGCCCAGGCCGAGGCGCGCGCCCGGTCACAAGCCGCAGCCGACGCCCGGGCCGAAGCCCAGGCCCGCGCCCAAGCCGAAGCCCGTGCCCGCGCCCAGGCCCAGGCCGAGGCGCAGGCCGCCGCATCGCGCAACCAGCAGTACCGCCCGCCCGAGGTCGACAGCGAGCCCGAGGTCATGGCCGCCGTCCCGCAGAACGCCATCGGCAATGCCGCCGCCAGCGCCACTGTCAAGGACGGCATCCAGCTGAGCAGCACCCAGATCATCGGCACGATCGGCGCGGGCCGGGCAAGCCGGGCATTGGTCCGCCTGTCCAACGGTCGCGTGCTGACGCTGCGCATCGGCGACCGCATCAACGGCGGCACCATCAGCGAGATCGGCGACAGCCGCATCACCTATCAAAAACAGGGCCGTGCCCACGCGCTTGGCGTCCTGAACGGCCAATAGATCCGGTCACCCGTCCAGACGGGTGATCGTGAAGCCCTCGTCCTGCAGCAGCGACAGGACCCCCGCCTCTCCGGGCAGGTGCAGCGCACCGAAGGCTGCGACAATTCCCTCATCCCCGGCCTTGGCGGCACCTTCCAGCAGCGGTGCGATCCACGCGCGGTTGCGATCGTCCATCAGCCGGGTCTGGGCCAGGTCCATCTGGCGATCGACCTCTTTCCTGGACAATCCGGAATTGGCATAGGCGTCGAAACGACCGAACTCCCAGATCTTCCAGACATCCCCGTCGAAATAGGCATCCGTCAGCGTCACCGCGTAATCGTCGGCATAGCTGGCCGCCGGCAGGCTTGCGCGGATCATGTCCAGCTCCTGTTCGGGCGTCAGGCCCTCGAACAGGCCGAAGATGGTGTCCCACGGCTCCAGCGAGCGGACGGGCGTGCCCGCGTCCTGCGCCTCGGCCACCAGCAGGTGGTCCAGGCCGCCGGACTCTCCTCCCTGCTCGGCCATGGTGCGGACCATGCAGGGAGAGACGCCCAGCATCAGCGCGACATACCAGGGCCGCATCCGGGCGGTGATGACACCCGGCGTGCCGCGATCCAACATGGCCTGCGACAGCGCATCCCATTCGTCGGGCGACAGGCGTTCCGGCAGGGTGGGCCCGTCGGGATCGACCATCAGGGTCGGATCCTCGGTCAGCGCCTTGGTCAGGCGGGCCTCCTCGGCGGGGGCGGCCTCGACATACAGGGCATGGGCCTGATCTATCAGCGGGCGGACACGCTCGATCATCGGCTGATGGCGCGCATCGCCGAAGTGATAGGTGCCCACCAGCGTGATGCGCTGATCGTCGCGCACGGCCTGGTACAGCAGGCCCTGGCGAAAGGGGACGTCGCGGCTGGCGGCCTCGATCGCCGCGGCGCGTTCGGCGGGCATGGTGTCGAACAGGTTCTGGCCGGTGCAGGCGGCCATCGCGCCATGTCCCGACAGGGCAAACAGGGCGGCGGCAATCGTCAGTCGCATGGGTATCCTTGCTGGTCCGTCAATGGCCGCCAGATTGTCATGTTTGCCCCCCTGCCGCCAGACACCAGACCGCGATGAGCCATTGACAGGCTTGGGCGATTTGCCTATCTAGCCGTCATTGGCACTCGCACCCGGTGAGTGCCAACAAAGCAACACTGCAACCTGAATCAAGGAGTGTTCGACAATGGCATTCAAACCGCTGCATGACCGCGTGCTGGTCCGTCGCGTCCAATCGGAAGAGAAGACCAAGGGCGGCCTGATCATCCCCGACAACGCCAAGGAAAAGCCCGCTGAGGGCGAGATCATTTCCGTGGGCGAAGGCGCGCGTAAGGATTCGGGCGAACTGATCGCTCCGTCGGTTTCGACTGGCGACCGCGTCCTGTTCGGCAAATGGTCGGGCACCGAAGTCACGGTCGACGGCGAAGAGCTGCTGATCATGAAGGAAAGCGACATCCTGGGCGTGCTGAGCTGATCGGCCCCAAGACGCTTCCTTCCCCCAACATTCAGGAGATTTTCCATGGCTGCTAAAGAAGTCAAGTTCGGCACCGACTCGCGCGACCGCATGCTGCGCGGCGTCAACATCCTGGCCGATGCCGTCAAGGTCACGCTTGGTCCCAAGGGCCGCAACGTGGTCATCGACAAGTCGTTCGGCGCGCCCCGCATCACCAAGGACGGCGTGTCGGTCGCCAAAGAGATCGAACTGTCCGACAAGTTCGAGAACATGGGCGCCCAGATGGTCCGCGAAGTCGCTTCGCGCACCAACGACGAGGCCGGTGACGGCACCACCACCGCGACGGTCCTGGCCCAGGCCATCGTCAAGGAAGGCATGAAGGCGGTCGCCGCCGGCATGAACCCGATGGACCTGAAGCGCGGCATCGACCTAGCCACCTCGAAGGTCGTCGAGGCCATCAAGGCCGCCTCGCGCCCGGTGAACGACAGCGACGAAGTCGCGCAGGTCGGCACCATCTCGGCCAACGGCGAAGCCTCGATCGGTCGTCAGATCGCCGACGCGATGCAGAAAGTCGGCAACGAGGGTGTCATCACCGTCGAAGAGAACAAGGGGATGGAGACCGAGGTCGAAGTCGTCGAAGGCATGCAGTTCGACCGCGGCTACCTGTCGCCCTACTTCGTGACCAACCCCGACAAGATGGTCGCCGATCTGGAAGACGCCTACATCCTGCTGCACGAGAAGAAGCTGTCGTCGCTGCAGCCGATGGTTCCGCTGCTGGAAGCCGTCATCCAGTCGGGCAAGCCGCTGGTCATCATCTCGGAAGACGTCGAGGGCGAGGCTCTGGCCACGCTGGTCGTCAACAAGCTGCGCGGCGGCCTGAAGATCGCTGCCGTCAAGGCACCGGGCTTTGGTGATCGTCGCAAGGCGATGCTGCAGGATCTAGCGATCCTGACCGGCGGTCAGGTCATCAGCGAAGACCTGGGCATGAAGCTGGAGAATGTCGGCATCGACATGCTGGGCCGCGCCAAGAAGATCACGATCAACAAGGACACCACCACCATCGTCGATGGCGCCGGTGACAAGGCCGAGATCGAGGCACGCGTCAGCCAGATCCGTCAGCAGATCGAGGAAACCACCTCGGACTACGACAAGGAGAAGCTGCAGGAGCGCGTGGCCAAGCTGGCCGGCGGTGTTGCCGTGATCCGCGTCGGCGGCATGTCCGAAATCGAGGTCAAAGAGCGCAAGGACCGCGTCGATGACGCGCTGAACGCGACCCGTGCAGCTGTCCAGGAAGGCGTTGTCGTCGGCGGCGGCGTGGCTCTGGTGCAGGGCGGCAAGGTTCTGGAAGGCCTGACCGGTGCAAACAGCGACCAGGACGCAGGCATCGCCATCGTCCGCCGCGCGCTGGAGGCCCCGATGCGCCAGATCGCCGAAAACGCAGGCGTCGACGGCGCCGTCGTGGCCGGCAAGGTCCGCGAGTCGACCGACAAGTCGTTCGGCTTCAACGCCCAGACCGAGGAATATGGCGACATGTTCAAGTTCGGCGTGATCGACCCCGCAAAGGTCGTCCGCACCGCGCTGGAAGACGCATCGTCGGTGGCCGGCCTGCTGATCACGACCGAAGCCATGATCGCCGAGAAGCCCGAGCCCAAGGGCCAGGGCGGTGCCGGCGGCGGCATGCCCGACATGGGCGGCATGGGCGGGATGATGTAATCATCCCCCTGCCCCTTGGCAGAACAGGAAAGGGCGCCCCGCGGGGCGCCCTTTTCGCATCCGGCAGTGCCGACGGCCCGTCTACTTGACGATGCCGACGACGCCGATCGACTTGCACAGCGACAGAAAGCGCGACTGCGCGACCTCGCCCATCAGGTGACGGCCGGTGGATGTCAGGCGCAGCTCCAGCGTGCCGGCCGGGGTCAGACGCAGGCTGGCCGCATCGGACGGATCGTCGATCGCGAACATCGCGCCAAAGCGCATTGCCTTGCCCAGGATCTCGGCCGCGCGGATCTCGTCGTCATCCAGCAGCGCGAACAGCGGCGCCATCTGCGATTCCGCACGGTTGTTCTTGTAGCGGTGCAGCAGCGCCAGCCCCAGGAAGATCCGCTCGGGGTGGCTCAGCGCCGCCATGTTGGCGCGCGTGACGTTGTCGAAGCAGGCCTCGGCCCGGTAATCGGGGTGGGCGCGCCATGCGGTGTCGTGCAGCAGGCAGGCCGCCCGCATCAGGCGGTCGCGTTCGGGCGTCAGGTTCGGGAACAGCGGCAGCAGGAACTGGTACAGCTTCTTGCCGAAACCCGGCAGGCGGGCCATCTGCTTTTCGGTGAAGCGCGCCGCCTCGATCAGGGGGTCGCGCTTTCGCAGCGTCGTCGACATGTGCTCATAGAGCAGCCCTTCGCGGATGCCATAGCTGGACACCGCCAGCTCCTTGGGACCGAACACCTCGATCATCTGCGACAGGACCTGCGAGGCCAGCGGCACCAGTTCGATCCGCGAGGCGGAGATGCCGACCTTGGCACGCAACGTGCCCAGGTCGTGCTTGCCGATCCAGGCGACGGTGTCGGCGACCGCGTCGGGGGTCATGCGGTATTCGTGCAGGACGGTCATGGGATAGCCCACGCGCTCCATGTCCAGCCGAGCGATGGCACGCCACGATCCGCCGACCAGATAGATCCGGTCGTGATCGGTGCCCAGCTTTTCGGCCAGCCCCTGCAGGATCGTGGTGATATGCGCGCGCAGCTGATCGGGGGCGACCTGCTGCAGGCGGAACGGGCCCAGCTGCGACGTCACGCGCCGCCCGACCTTGCCGTCTGCGACCTCCGCCAGTTCCATGGAGTTGCCGCCGATGTCGCAGACCAGCCCCTTGGCGTCGGGCCAGCCCAGCAGGACGCCCTGCGCGGACAGCCGGGCCTCCTCCTCTCCGTCAATCACGTGCAGCTTTAGGCCGGTCTCCTTCTCGACGCGGCGCTGGAAGGCGGGGCCGTCCTCGGCCTCGCGCACAGCGGCGGTCGCGACGCAGGTCAGCGGCGCGATGTCCATGCTGCGGGCCAGCGCGGCAAAGCGGGCCAGCGCGGAAAAGCCGCGCTTGATCCCCTCGGGGTTCAGTCGGCCGGTGCGGGCCATGTCCTGGCCCAGACCCGCCATGACCTTTTCGTTGTAGAAATAGGCGGGCGAACGAGCCGCCCCGTCGAACACCACCAGCCGGATCGAGTTCGACCCGACATCCACCACGCCGATCCGCTTGAGGGCCCGCTTGGGCAGCTTGCGGAACTTGCCGCCGAATGGCTCGATCGTCTGGCCGCTTGTCGTGCGTACGCCGTTCATCTTGCAGCCCCTTGTCCTTGGTCGCCCGTTAAGTGGCCCGGCGGGGCCAAACCGTCAATCCGCCGAATGGGTCAGGGCCGGCACGTCACGCGCGCCCGCCGTTCCCCGTCCCGACAAGGACGGGTTTTCCATGAAGAAGCGATGACAGTTGAACAGATCGTCACGCCCCTCGGGCAGGTAACGCAGGAAACGGCCATCCGGCTGCAACAACCAGCTTTGCGCCTCGTCGGCCATGTTGGCGGCCATGACCTGGTTGACGATCTGCGCCTTGACCGTGTCGTTCACGCATTCGACCAGAGTCTCGACCCGGCGGTTCAGGTTGCGGTCCATCCAGTCGGCCGAACTGATGAACACCCGCGCCTTGGGCGACGGCATGCCGTGGCCGGACCCGAAACACACGATCCGGCTGTGTTCCAGATAACGCCCGACGATCGACTTCACACGAATATTCTCTGACAACCCCTTGATCCCGGGCCTGATTCCGCAAATGCCGCGGACGATCAGGCTGATGCGGACACCTGCGGCGCTGGCGGCATACAGTGCCTCGATCACGTCCTTCTCGATCAGCGAGTTCATCTTGGCCCAGATCGCGCCGGGGCGGCCCTGGCGTGCATATTCGGCCTCGCGGCCGATCAGGTCGATCAGCCGCGATTTCAGGTCGATCGGAGAGATCGACAGGTTCTCCAGCCCTGCGGGCTGCACATAGCCGGACAGATAGTTGAAGACCTTGGTCGCGTCCCGGCCAAGCGCCGGGTTGCAGGTGAACAGCGACAGGTCGGTATAGATGCGCGCGGTGATCGGGTGATAGTTCCCGGTCCCGTAGTGGGTATAGGTCACCAGGCCCTCGCCCTCGCGTCGTACGATGGTGCTGATCTTGGCGTGAGTCTTGTAGTTCACAAAGCCATAGACGACATGCGCGCCCGACCGTTCCAGCCGGCGCGACTGGCGGATGTTGGCGGCCTCGTCGAAGCGGGCCTTGAGTTCGACCAGCGCGGTCACCGACTTGCCGGCCTCGGCCGCCTCGCACAGCGCATCGACGATGGGGCTGTCGCGGCTGGTGCGGTACAGCGTCTGCTTGATCGCCAGCACGTCCGGGTCGCGCGCCGCCTGTGCCAGATAGCGCACGACCATGTCGAAGGTCTCGTAGGGATGATGCAGCAGCATGTCCTTCTGGCGGATCGCCGCGAACATGTCGCCGTCATGGTCCTGGATCCGCTCGGGGACACGGGGGGTGAAGGCGGGCCACATCAGGTCGCGGCGGCTGTCCAGCACCAGCTCGCGCAGATCGGCCATGCCCAGCAGGCCCTCGACCTCGATCACCTCGTCGGGGCTGACCTCCAGCTCCTCCATGATCAGGCGGCGCAGGCGGTCGGGGGCGCCGGCGGTGATCTTCAGACGGATGACGCTGCCGCGACGGCGCCGCTTCAGCGCGGTCTCGAACTCGCGGACCAGGTCCTCGGCCTCCTCCTCGACCTCCAGATCGCTGTCGCGCAGCACGCGAAAGCTGCAATGGCCCGTATCGCGATAGCCGGGAAACAGGCTGGACAGATGCATCAGCAGCAGATCCTCCAGCCGCAGGAACCGCTGCCCGCCCGGCAGGGGCACGAACCGCGGCAGCTGCGCGGGGATCGGCAGCAGCGCCTGCATCTTGCGGCCATCGGTCTCGCGCGCCAGCTCCAGCGCCAGCGAAAAGCCCGCGTTCGGGATGAACGGGAACGGGTGGGCGGGGTCGATGGCCAAGGGCGACAGGACCGGAAAGACGAGGTTCTGGAAATGGCCGTTCAGGAACTCCTCCTCGGCGCGGGTCAGGCGCTGGCGGGACAGGATGACGATGCCCGCCTGCTCCATCTCCTTGCGCAGCGTGTTCCAGACGCCCTGCTGCGCGCCCATCAGGCGGCGCGCGTCGGCGTTGATCAGGGCCAGCTGTTCCGCCGGGGTCAGGCCGTCATCCGAGGGCGTGGTGCTGCCCTCGCGTACCAGTTCGCGCAGGCCGGCCACGCGGACGGTGTAGAACTCGTCCAGGTTCGTGGCGCTGATCGACACGAAGCGCAGGCGCTCCAGCAGCGGCACGCGGGGATTGCGCGCCTCGTCCAGGACGCGCCAGTTGAACGACAGCCAGGACAGCTCGCGGTTGAAGAACCGCGCGGCGCCTTCGGGAACGCCCTCGGGCAGGGTCTTGGGTTCGGGAAACGGCGTGCGAAGAAAATCGGCTTGGGTCATGATCGTCCGGCGGCTGGCGTGGACGCGATCATGCGTCACCCTCGGACAGCTTGTCCAGCAGGTCGGCCGCGATCCGGCGGGTCACCGGGCCCTTCTGCGCCATGGCCGCATGGTCCATCGCCGCGACCAGCCGACGCGCCAGGCCCAGGTCGCGATCCATGTGCAGCACCAGCCAGTCGATCAACCCCGCAGGCACGGCCAGCTGGCGATCCGCGAACAGCTTGACCAGTACCGCGGCCATCAGTGCCTCGTCCGGCGACCCAAGCCGCACCTGCGGCATGGCGTCCATGCGCGACCGCAGATCGGGCAGCACCAGTCCCCAGTCCCGCGGCGGCGTCCGTGCGGTCAGCAGCAGCAGGCAGTCGCGGGGTCCGCACAGGTTCCACAGATGGAACAGCGCCTGTTCAGCCCCCGCGGCAAAGCCCGCGTGGTCGGCATCCTCGACCACCACGGCGCCGCCGTCGGCGGCCAGCAGATCGGCGGCATCGGGGCGCAGGGCCGAGGCGCTGATGCGGCGCGCGCCGTTCTCGGCCGCCCAGAAGGCCGCCAGATGGGTCTTGCCCGACCCTTCGGGCCCGATCAGCAGCATCCGCCCCGCGGGCCAGTCCTGGGGGCGGTCCAGCGCCTTGAGCGCGGCATGGTTGGCAGGCGCGGGCAGGAAATCCGCCCGCGCATGGGCGGGTGGCGTGGTCAGGTCCAGCGTCAGCTGGCGCGAGGGCGGAAACAGGCTCAACCCGTCAGCCTTGCAGGTCGCGGCGCGCCAGGTTTTCCTGCATGGCCTCGATCTGCTGCTGGCTGCGGGCGCGGTCGGCATCCATCCGCGCGGTGCGCATCCGTGCGGCCACGGTGCCCGCGGGCACCATCTCGACCAGGATCGGCTGCGACGGTTCCGCCGGCAATGCCTGCCCCGTGAACAGCGAGCTTTCGCGATAGCGCGCGATCAGGAACCGCGCCAGCACCCCCAGCGCCGCCGCCATCGGCACCGCCATGACCAGACCGACAAAGCCGAACAGCGCGCCGAAGACCGACAGCGCCAGAAGCAGCCAGACCGGATGCAGGCCGACATGGCCGCCGACGATCTTGGGCTGCAGATAGTTGCCCTCGACGATCTGGCCCAAGGCAAAGATCGCCACGACCGCGCCGATCCACAGCGGATCGCCCCAGAAGCTGAACAACGCCACGCCGATGGCCGTCGCGCCCCCGATCAGCACCCCGACATACGGGATGAAGGACAGGACCGCCGCCATGATCCCGATGAAGAAGCCGAAGGGAAGGCCCACCAGCATCAGCGCCAGCGCGTACCACGTCCCCAGGATGGCGATCACGACCCCCTGCCCGCGCAGGAATCCGGACAGCGCGTCGTCGATCTCGGCGGCAAGCTGGCGGATGGTCGCCGCATGTTCGCGCGGCAGCAGGTCGTCGATGGCCGCGACCAGGTGATCCCAGTCCAGCAGCAGATAGAACGCGACCACCGGCACGATGACCAGCAGCGCCACGGTCCCCAGCACGCCGGTGACCGATCCCAGGACGGTCGATGCCAGCCGCGCGGCCTGATCACCCATCGTCGCCTGCAGGTCGGTCAGCGTCTGCTGCAGACCGTCGCCCTGCGGGATCAGGTTGGGAAAGCGCGTGTCCAGGAAACCCCGCGCCTGGCTGATCATTTCCGGCGCGGTCTCGATCAGGGCGGTGGCCTGGCGCACCAAGATCGGCATGACCAGCAGAACGATGGCGACGAAGGCCAGCACGACCGCAAAGGTGATCACCACCACGGACATGGTGCGCGACAGGCCCGCGCGCTCCAGACGGTCGGCAAGCGGGTCCAGAAGATAGGCGATGCCCGCCCCCAGGATGAACGGCAGGACGGCCTGCCCCAGCAGCCACAGCGTCACCAGCAACGTCAGCGCCGCGATGCCCCACCACATGACCTGCTTGCGTACGGGGATGCGCATGGTTCGACCCTTGTCCAGAAACCTGCGGCGAATGTGCCGCCCCGTGCGTCTGGTTGCAAGCGCGATGCTTGGCAAGGCCGGACCGATCCGGTAACGCTGCGGACCGAACCGCTTTGAAGGACCCGTGCCATGCGTCTGTCGCGCTATTTCCTGCCCGTGCTGAAGGAAGACCCCAAAGAGGCGCAGATCGTCAGCCACCGGCTGATGCTGCGCGCGGGCATGATCAAGCAGCAGACGGCGGGCATCTATTCCTGGCTGCCGTTGGGCTTCAAGGTGCTGCGGCGCATCGAGCAGATCGTGCACGAGGAGCAGGCCCGCGCCGGTCACATCCCGATGCTGATGCCCACGTTGCAGCCCGCCGACCTGTGGCGCGAAAGCGGCCGCTATGACGACTATGGCGAGGAGATGCTGCGCATCAAGGACCGCAACAAGCGCGACCTGCTGTACGGCCCCACGAACGAGGAGATGATCACCGACATCTTCCGCAGCCATGTCGGCAGCTACAAGGATCTGCCGCTGACGCTGTACCACATCCAGTGGAAGTTCCGCGACGAGATCCGTCCACGCTTCGGCGTGATGCGTGGCCGCGAGTTCCTGATGAAGGACGGCTACAATTTCGACCTGACCAAGGAAGACGCGCTGCACGCCTACAACCGCCACCTGGTCAGCTATCTGCGCAGCTATGAGCGGATGGGCCTGCAGGCGATCCCGATGCGCGCCGATGGCGGCCCGATCGGCGGCGATTACACCCACGAATTCCTGGTCCTGGCCGAGACCGGGGAATCCGAGGTGTTCTATGACAGCCAGATCACCGACCTGACCTTTGGCGACCGGGACATCGATTATGACAGCGTCGAGGAATGCCAGGCCGTGCTGGAGGAGTTCACCAGCCGCTATGCCCGCACCGACGAGACGCATGACGAGGCCGTCTATGCCCAGGTCCCCGAGGAACGCCGCCGCACCGCGCGCGGCATCGAGGTCGGGCAGATCTTCTATTTCGGGACCAAGTATTCCGAACCGATGGGCGCGATGGTCCGCAACTCGGACGGTGCGCAGGTTCCCGTGCACATGGGCAGCCACGGCATCGGCGTGTCGCGCCTGCTGGGCGCGATCATCGAGGCGAACCACGACGACAAGGGCATCATCTGGCCCGAGGGCGTGACCCCCTTCCACGTCGGCATCGTCAACCTCAAGCAGGGCGACAATTCCACCGACGCCGCCTGCGACGCGATCTATGCCGAACTGCAGGCCCGCGGCCTGGACCCACTGTACGACGACCGGGACGAACGCGCCGGGGCAAAGTTCGCCTCGATGGACCTGATCGGACTGCCCTGGCGCATCACGGTCGGTCCGCGCGGCCTGACCAGCAACAAGGTCGAGCTGACCAGCCGCCGCACCGGCCAGACCGAGGAGGTCTCTCCGCAGGAGGCCATCGCCCGGATCGCGCAGATCTATCAGCCCGTGTTGGGCGTGACGGTCGCGGACAAGTAGGCCGAAACGGACGGTCGCCGCCGCGCTTCATCGCAAGCGTCGTGGCGACCGACCACCCGTGCATTGCCCCTCTGTGTTGGTCCGCCATCGGGGGCATGGTTGACAGGATGACCAGTGCGGATGTCAGGTTCGAACATGGCATTTTCAGGGACGTAACCGCTGCGCAAGTTGGGCGGATGCTATTCGACATCGGCGATGACATCCGACGTCCCTGAACCCCGTGAAACGCCGGCAATACCATTCGGAACGGGATGACCACGGCGACGGCCGGCCGTCCCAAAGCCGTCTTGAAGCGAAGGGCGATCAGGCGGTCCAAAGTTGCCCCTGCGTCACACGTCAACCTGTCCAAAAACCATGCAAATACGCGCGACAACGCACTTTCTTTTTGAATGTTGCGCTTCTAACCTGACGCGCAGGACAATGTTCCAACTGGGAGACTTCCACATGAAAAAGCTTCTTCTCGCGACCGCCGCCGGGGCGCTGATGGCCGGTGCCGCGGGCGCCGAAGAAATCAAGCTGGGCATCTCGCTCGGCTTCACCGGTCCGCTGGAATCGATGGCACCCGCAATGCAGCAGGGCGCCGAGATGGCCATGAAGGAGGTCAGTGATTCCGGCCTTCTGCTGGACGGGTCGACCGTTGTGGCGGTCACGGGCGACAGCACCTGCATCGACGCCGCTGCGGCGACCGCGACCGTCGAGCGTCTGATCGCATCCGAAGGCATCAAGGGCCTGATCGGCGGCATGTGCTCGGGCGAGACCATCGCCTCGCTGGAGAACGTCGCAAAGGCGAACGGCATCGTGATGATCTCTCCGTCGGCCACCTCGCCCGCGCTGACCGACATCGAGGATGACGGACTGTTCTTCCGCACCGCCCCGTCGGATGCCCGCCAGGGCGAGGTGATGGCCCAGATCATCGCCGACCGCGGCATCGAAACCGTCGCCGTGACCTACACGAACAACGACTATGGCAAGGGCTTGGCGGACAGCTTTGCCGCGGCCTTTACCGCCAATGGCGGCACCGTGACCGTCAACAGCGCGCATGACGACGGCAAGGCCGACTATTCGGCCGAGATCGCGGCCCTGTCGGCCGCGGGCGGCGATGCGCTGGTCGTGGTGGGCTATGTCGACCAGGGCGGTTCGGGCATCGTGCGCGGCGCGCTGGACAGCGGCGCCTTCGAGACCTTCGTGTTCCCGGACGGCATGGTCGGCCAAGCGCTGGAGGACAACTTCGGGTCGGAGATCGAGGGCAGCTTCGGTCAGAACCCCGCAGCCGAGGGCGAAGGCCGCGAGGCCTATCTGGCGATGGCCGAGACCGCGGGCTTTGACGGCTCGGGCGCCTTTTCGGCCGAGGCCTATGACGCGGCGGCGCTGATGCTGCTGGCGATGGCCAAGTCCAAGTCGTCGGACCCGGCGGTCTACAAGGAGCACATCATGGACGTGGCCAACGGCCCCGGCGAGGAGATCCTGCCGGGCGAATTGGCCAAGGCGCTGGAGATCATCAACGGCGGCGGCGACGTCGATTATGTCGGCGGCACCTCGGTCGAGCTGGTGGGTCCGGGCGAATCCGCGGGCACCTTCCGCGAGATCCAGTTCACCGACGGCAAGCTGGAAGTGGTCGGCTATCGCTGATCGCAGACCTGAACAGGCGGCCCGGCACCATCTTGGTGCCGGGCCGTTTTGCAAAGATAACAGCCGCTTGACGGCACATCTTCACCAGGAATGTGAAGACAGGGAAGGTGACGCATGATCCGTGTCGAGGATCTTCACAGACATTTCGGCGGCTTTCGCGCCGTGGACGGCGCCAGCCTGACGATCGAGACCGGCTCGATCACCGGGCTGATCGGGCCGAACGGCGCGGGCAAGTCGACGCTGTTCAACGTGATCGCGGGCGTGCTGCCCCCGACATCGGGCCGCGTCTTCATGGACGGCGAGGACATCAGCGGCCTGCCGCCGCACGAGCTGTTTCACAAGGGCCTGCTGCGCACCTTCCAGCTGGCGCATGAGTTCAGCTCGATGACCGTGCGCGAGAACCTGATGATGGTCCCTGGCGCGCAATCCGGAGAGACGATCTGGAAGACCTGGTTCCAGCGCGGCCGGATCGAGCGCGAGGAGGCCGAACTGAAGCGCAAGGCGGATGAGGTTCTGGACTTCCTGACCATCCGCCACCTGACCCATGAGAAGGCCGGCAACCTGTCCGGCGGCCAGAAGAAGCTGCTGGAGCTGGGCCGCACGATGATGGTCGACGCCAAGATCGTCTTCCTGGACGAGGTCGGCGCGGGCGTGAACCGCACCCTGCTGATGACCATCGCCGACGCGATCATCCGTCTGAACAAGGAACGCGGCTATACCTTCTGCGTGATCGAGCATGACATGGATTTCATCGGCAAGCTGTGCGACCCGGTGATCGTGATGGCCGAGGGCAAGGTTCTTGCCAAGGGCAGCGCCCAGGACATCATGAAGAACGAGGCGGTGATCGAGGCCTATCTGGGCACCGGCCTGAAGAACAAGGACATGGTGGGCGCATGAGCGACGCAGGCTTTGGCAATCGCGGCAACCGCGACGCCTCGGTGGTGAACATCAAGGGGATGGGCCAGATCGACGGCACACGGCGGTCCGGACCGGTGGGCGCCGGTCGCGCGGGCGATCCATTTCTGATCGGCGAGGCGATGACAGGCGGGTACGGCAAGGGCGCCGACATCCTGCACGACTGCACCATCGCGGTCGAACAGGGCCAGATCGCGGTGATCGTCGGCCCCAACGGCGCGGGAAAATCCACGGCCATGAAGGCCATATTCGGCATGTTGAACCTGCGCCAGGGATCGGTGCGGTTGAACGGCCAGGACATCACCGCGCTGAACCCCCAGGACCGGGTCAAGGCGGGCATGGGGTTCGTCCCGCAGGTCAATAACATCTTCCCGTCCATGACGGTCGAGGAAAACCTGGAGATGGGCGCCTATATCCGCCGCGACGATATCCGCGCGACGATGGAGCAGGTCTATGACCTGTTCCCCGCCGTCGCCGCCAAGCGCCGCCAGGCCGCGGGCGAACTGTCGGGCGGGCAACGCCAGCAGGTCGCCGTCGGTCGCGCATTGATGACCCGACCCAAGGTGCTGATGCTGGACGAACCCACCGCGGGCGTCAGCCCCATCGTCATGGACGAGCTGTTCGACCGCATCATCGCCATTGCGCGGGGCGGTCTGCCTGTCCTGATGGTCGAACAGAACGCACGCCAGGCGATGATGATCGCCGACAAAGCCTATGTGCTGGTGCAGGGCGCGAACGCCCATACAGGCACCGGGGCCGACCTGATGCAGAACGACGAGGTGCGTCGCACCTTCCTGGGGGGCTGAGCCGTGGATATCCTGAACGCCCTCGTGGTCTTTCTGAACTTCGTCTTCATCCCGGCCGCCGCCTATGGCGCGCAGCTGGCGCTTGGCGCCCTTGGCGTCACGCTGATCTATGGCATCCTGCGGTTTTCGAACTTCGCGCATGGCGACACCATGGCCTTCGGCACGGGCATCGTGATCCTTCTGACCTGGGGGCTGCAATCCTTGGGCATCAGCGCGGGCCCGCTGCCCACGGCGCTGATCGCCCTGCCCCTTGGCATCGCGCTGACGGCGCTGCTGGTGCTGGGCACCGACCGCGCTGTCTATAAATTCTATCGCCGGCAGAAGGCCGCGCCGATCATCCTGGTGATGGCATCGGTCGGCGTGATGTTCGTGATGAACGGCCTGACCCGCATCCTGATCGGCGTGGACGAGATCCGCTTTGACGACGGCGCGCGCTTCCTGATCGCGGTCCGCGATTTCCGCGAGATGACCGGGCTGGAGGAAGGCCTGGCGCTGCGCTCGACCCAGGCACTGACCGTGGGGGTGGCGCTGATCGTGATGATCGCGCTGTTCTGGTTCCTGAACCGCACGAAGTCGGGCAAGGCCATGCGCGCCTATTCCGACAACGAGGATCTGGCCCTGCTGTCGGGCATCGACCCGGAACGCGTCGTGCGCCTGACCTGGATCATCGCGGCCGCGCTGGCGACCATCGCGGGCACGCTTTACGGGTTGGACAAGTCGTTCAAGGCCTTCAACTATTTTCAGATCCTGCTGCCGATCTTTGCCGCGGCGATCGTCGGGGGCCTGGGCAATCCGCTTGGCGCCATCGCGGGCGGGTTCCTGGTCGCGTTCTCCGAGGTGGCGGTGACCTATCCGTGGGTCAAGGTCGTGGGCTATCTGGCGCCTTGGTACGAACCCGGCGGGCTGATGCAGCTTCTGGGCACGGAATACAAATTCGCGGTCAGCTTCGTGATCCTGATCGTCGTCCTGCTGTTCAAGCCCACCGGCCTGTTCCGCGGCAAATCGGTCTAAGGGGGAAAGATCATGGCAACCAACCGTCAAGCCGCGACATCCGCCAGCCCCTGGCGCGCGCCGATCCTGTTCGGGGTGCTGGCCATCCTGTTCGTGCTGGAGGGCACGGTCCGGAACAGCATGTTCTCGGGCAGCTGGAACACCTCGCTGGCGATCCTGAACATGGGGCTGCTGTCCGCGATCACCGCCCTGGGCGTCAACATGCAATGGGGCTATGCGGGCCTGTTCAACGTGGGCGTCGTGGGCTTTCTGGCGATGGGCGCGCTGGCCCCCGTCCTGGTGTCGCTGCCCCCGGTCGAAGGAGCATGGGCCGCGGGTGGCACGCGGCTGATGCTGGCGCTGGCGGTGGGCGTGGGAACGCTGGCCATGGCCAAGCTGGCTTGGACGCGCACCCGCAGCGGCATCCTGACCGCGGTCGTGCTGATCGGCGGCTTTGTCGCCTATCGCTGGCTGTTCGATCCCGCGGTCATCGCGATCGAGGCGAACAATCCGGCCCGCAACGGCAATATCGGCGGCCTCGGCCTGCCGGTGCTGCTGTCCTGGGCGGTGGGCGGCCTGTTCGCGGCCGCCGCGGCCTGGGCCATCGGCAAGGTCGCCCTGGGCCTGCGGTCCGATTACCTGGCCATCGCCACGCTTGGCATCGGCGAGATCATCGTGGCCGTGATGAAGAACGAGGACTGGCTGGCCCGCGGGGTCAAGAACATCACCTCGATCCCGCGTCCCGTCGCGCAGGAGGTGGCCCTGCAGCGCAATCCGGATTTCGTCGACTTTGCCGCCAGCTGGGGCTTCCCTGCGGCCGAGGCGTCGGGCATCTGGGTCAAGCTGTCCTACATGTCGCTGTTCCTGGTCGTGCTGCTGGTCATCATCCTGCTGGCCGAACTGGCGCTGAAATCGCCCTGGGGCCGCATGATGCGCGCCATCCGCGACAACGAGACCGCGGCCGAGGCGATGGGCAAGGACGTCACCCGCCGCCACCTGCAGGTGTTCATCCTGGGGTCGGCGGTGATCGGGGTCGCGGGCGCGATGATGGTCACGCTGGACGGGCTCTTGGCGCCGACAAGCTATAATCCGCTGCGCTATACCTTCCTGATCTGGGTGATGGTGATCGTCGGCGGGTCCGGCAACAACTGGGGTGCAGTGCTGGGGGCCGTCACCATCTGGTTCCTGTGGATCAAGGCCGAGGTCTGGGGTCCTGCCCTGATCGCCATGCTGACCGGGCCGATGGCCGACGGGCCGGTCAAGGCGCACCTGCTGGACAGCGCGCCGCACATGCGCTTCATCGCGATGGGGGCGGTGCTGCTGCTGGTGCTGCGCTTTGCGCCACGGGGCCTGCTGCCCGAAAAATAGGGCGACATGGGAAAGGGGCGCGGATCACACCGCGCCCCTTGTCCGTTCAGCGGCAGTTGTTGCCCAGGACCGTGCTGTGCCACAGCCGCCCGTCCGCGCCGCGCGCGACCCCGCTGCCGATCTGATAGCTGAGCTGTCCCAGGACCTGTTCCCGCTGCGGGCCGGGGACAAGCCACGCATTGACCGTTCCTTCGGGCGTGCCGCCGGCGCCGACCAGCTGGACCACGCCGCAGGTCGGATAGCCCACGGACCGCGCGCGGTCGACGACGTTCGACCCGTTCGACCCTGCCACGTCCACGCGGCCCATCCGCGCCATGTCGCAGGCATGGGCCAGCGCGATGCGGTCCAGTTCCGCACTGCTGGCCAGTGCGTTCTTGCCCTCGGCCGCGCGGGCGGCGTTGACGGCGGCGGACAGGCGCAGCCCCGCGTCGACCTCTCCGCGGCATTCTGTGGCCAGCGCCTGATCGGCGGGGGCCTGCGGGGCCGTCAGGCCGGGAATCGGCATCTGGCAGGCAGACAGGGCCAGAACGCAGGTGGCGGCAAGGGACAAGCGCTTCATCGGGACATACCTTTTGCACGGATCGGGGTGATTGACCCCGAACGCGCGCGGGTTTCGTCGGTTCCCGCCCGCCCCGGCGCCGAAATGCTTGCAAGGTGCTGAAACCGCGCTTAAAGCGCACCCATGACCCAGCACCAGCGCCTTCTGATCATCGACTTCGGCAGCCAGGTGACGCAGCTGATCGCGCGTCGCCTGCGTGAACTGAACGTCTATTGCGAAATCCACCCGTTCAACACGGTGACCGACGACACGCTGCGCCGGATGGCGCCGCAGGCGATCATCCTGTCGGGCGGCCCCGCCAGCGTCACGACCGACGGCAGCCCGCGCGCGCCCCAGGCCGTGTTCGACATGGGCGTGCCCGTCTTTGGCATCTGCTATGGCCAGCAGGTCATGATGGAGCAGCTGGGCGGCCGGGTCGAGGCCGGGCACCACGCCGAATACGGCCGCGCCTTCATCGCGCCCGCGCCGGGCCACAAGTCCGACGGCATCTTTGCCGGCCTGTTCGACACGGGCCGCGAAGAGGTCTGGATGAGCCATGGCGACCGCGTCACCAGCCTTGCGCCGGGCTTCGAGGTCATCGGCACCTCGCCCAACGCACCCATGGCGATGATCGCGGACGAGGCGCGCCATTTCTATGCCGTCCAGTTCCACCCCGAGGTGCATCACACGCCGAACGGCCGCACCATGCTGGAGAACTTCGTCCGGCTGGCAGGCTTCACCGGCGACTGGACCATGGCCAGCTACAAGGACGAGGCGATCCGCAAGATCCGCGAGACCGTGGGCGACCGCAAGGTCATCTGCGGCCTGTCGGGCGGCGTGGATTCGTCGGTGGCGGCGGTCCTGATCCACGAGGCGATCGGCGACCAGCTGACCTGCGTCTTCGTGGATCACGGGTTGCTGCGGCTGAACGAGGGCGAGGACGTCGTCAAGATGTTCCGCGACAACTACAACATCCCGCTGATCCATGCGAACGAGGCCGACCTGTTCCTGGGATCGCTGGAAGGCGTCAGCGACCCCGAGGTCAAGCGCAAGACCATCGGCCGGCTGTTCATCGACGTGTTCCAGAAATACGCCAGCCAGATCGAGGGCGCCGATTTCCTGGCGCAGGGGACGCTGTACCCGGACGTGATCGAAAGCGTCAGCTTCAGCGGCGGCCCGTCGGTCACGATCAAGTCGCACCACAACGTCGGCGGCCTGCCCGAGAAGATGGGCCTGAAGCTGGTGGAACCCTTGCGCGAACTGTTCAAGGACGAAGTCCGCGAACTGGGCCGCGAACTGGGCCTGCCCGAGAGCTTCATCGGCCGCCACCCCTTCCCCGGCCCTGGCCTTGCAATTCGCTGCCCCGGAGAGATCACCCGCGAAAAGCTGGAGATCCTGCGCAAGGCCGACGCGGTCTTCATCGATCAGATCCGCAAGCACGGTCTGTACGACGAGATCTGGCAGGCCTTCGTGGCGATCCTGCCCGTGCGCACGGTGGGCGTCATGGGCGACGGGCGGACCTATGATTTCGCCTGCGCGCTGCGGGCCGTGACGTCGGTCGACGGGATGACGGCGGACTATTATCCCTTCACCCACGACTTCCTGGGCGAGACTGCGACGCGGATCATCAACGAGGTCAAGGGCATCAACCGTTGCACCTATGACATCACGTCCAAGCCTCCGGGCACGATCGAATGGGAATGACGCGGCACCGCGTCGCATGACATGTCGGGAACGCGCAGGGCAACCTGCGCGTCCTTGTCATTCTGGGGGTGTGGAATGCGTCTGATCCTGGTGCTGGGCGACCAGCTGTCGCCTGACCTGTCAGCGCTGCGCGAGGCGCGCCCCGACGATCTGATCGTCATGGCCGAGGTGATGTCCGAGGCCAGCTATGTCCCCCACCACCCCCAGAAGATCGCCTTCCTGTTCGCCGCGATGCGCAAGTTCGCGGATTGTCTGCGCGAGGCCGGCCACCGCGTCGCCTATGCGACGCTGGACGATCCTGACAACACCCAGTCCATTCCCGGAGAGCTGCTGCGCCATGCCGCGGCGCATGGCGCCGAGCGCGTGATCGCCACGCGGTCCGGGGAATGGCGCCTGATCGCCGCGCTGGACGACCTGCCCGTGCCCGTCACGCAGCTGCCCGATGACCGCTTCATCTGCAGCCAGCCGGAATTCGAAGCCTGGGCCGAGGGCCGCAAGGAATTGCGGATGGAGTGGTTCTATCGCGAGATGCGCCGCAAGACCGGGCTGCTGATGGAGGGCGACCAGCCGATGGGCGGCAAGTGGAACTTCGACCACGACAACCGCAAGCCCGCCCAGGCCGACCTGCTGCGCATCCCCCCGCCCCGGTTCGAACCGGACGCGGTGACCGCCCAGGTTCTGGACCTGGTCGAGGCGCGGTTTCCCGACAGTTTCGGCCGTCTGCGGCCTTTTGGCTATGCCACCGACCGGGCCGGCGCACTGCAGGTCCTGGCGCATTTCATCGACCATGCGCTGGACGAGTTCGGCCCCTATCAGGACGCGATGCTGCAGGACGATCCGTTCCTGCATCATTCGATCCTGTCGCCCTATATCAACGCGGGCCTGCTATCCTCGATGGAGGTGTGTCAGGCCGCCGCTGACGCCCATGCCGCGGGAAAGGTGCGCCTGAATTCTGCGGAAGGATTCATCCGCCAGATCATCGGCTGGCGCGAATACATGCGCGGCATCTATTTCCTGGAAGGCCCTGACTATACCGCGCGCAACGTGCTGGGGCATGACCGCGACCTGCCACCGGTCTACTGGGGTGCGCCCACGCGGATGAACTGCATGGCGCAGGCGGTGGGACAGACCCGCGATCACGCCTATGCGCATCATATCCAGCGGCTGATGGTGACGGGCAACTTCGCCCTGCTGGCGGGGATCGATCCGGCGCAGGTCCATGAATGGTATCTGGCCGTCTATGTCGATGCCTATGAATGGGTCGAGGCACCCAACGTCATCGGGATGAGCCAGTTCGCGGATGGCGGCGTGGTCGGGTCCAAGCCCTATGTCAGTTCGGGCAACTACATCGCCAAAATGTCGGATTATTGTGGCGGATGCGCCTACAAGGTGACGCAGAAGACCGGCCCCGGCGCCTGCCCGTTCAACGTGCTCTATTGGGATTTCATGGTGCGTCATCGCGACCGGTTCCAGTCGAACCCCCGCATCGGGCGCGCCTATGCGACCTGGGACCGGATGGACGCCGACAAGCGCCGCCAGATCCGCAGCGACGCGGCCGCGTTCCTGGACCGCCTGGATGCGGGCGATCCGGTCTGAGCCGCTTGACGCGGGGCTGCCGTGCCGCCACGCTGCCCGCCGATCAGCGAAAGGACCTGCCGATGGATTGCGCCTGCGGCCATGCCCATACCCCCGCCCTGGACCCTTCAGGCACGCCGGTGCCCCTGTCGCCTGCCCCCGTCGCCCTGCACGGACGCCTGATCTGTCACGACACGGCGCAGATGCTGACCGCGCTGGACCTGCTGCAGGATCATGCCGATGCCAGCCGCGCCGAGCCGGGATGCCTGCGCTTTGACATCGCGCAATCCGACGACCCGATGGTCTGGACCCTGTCCGAGGTCTTCGCCGATGAGGACGCGTTCGCGGCGCATCAGGCCCGCACGGCATCCAGCCCTTGGGGCCTGCGCAGCCGCGACATGGGCCGCGATTTTCATCGCCACGCCGCGCAGGTCATGATCCGCCCCGAAGTCCCGTCGGATCACGCCGCCCTGGACGCCTTGTTGGTACGCGCATTCGATGGCCCGGCCGAGGCCCGCCTGCTGCGCGCGCTGCGGGCCGATGGCGATCTGTCCCACGCCCTGGTGGCCCATGTCGAAGGCGTGCCGGTCGGCCTTGTCGCCCTGTCGCCCCTGCAGGCGGCGGAACCCGCATTCGCCTTGGCGCCGCTGGCCGTCCATCCGGCCATGCAGCGGCGCGGCATCGGTCGGGCGCTGATCGATGCCGCACTGCGCGCCGCGACGGGGCCGGTCGTGGTCCTGGGCGATCCCACGGTCTATGCCGGATCGGGTTTCGTCCCCGCGGATCTGGCATCCCCCTATGCGGGGCCTGGCCTGCAGATCCACGGCAGCCTGCCCCCGGGCAGTGCTGTCGTCCATGCCGGGGCCTTTACGGCCCTGTGACGGCGCGCCCCTTGCGGCGCTGCCCGGCAGGGTCCACATCTGACGCCGAAGCATTTTGAAAGGACCCACCATGGCAGGCAACACCGTCTTCGATGCAACCGATCCGGCGCGCGCCAAGGGCGATTTCGGCACCCTGCCCGAATGGGATCTCAGCGACCTCTATACCGCCCCCGACAGCCCCGAACTGACCGCGGACATCGCGCGCATCGAGACGCAGGCGCAGGCCTTTGCCGCCGAATACCAAGGCAGGCTGGCCGACCTGACGCCTGCGCAGATGCTGGAGGCGGTCGAGGCGTTCGAGCAAATCAATATCCTGGCCGGGCGCGTCATGTCCTATATCGGGCTGCGCTATTACCAGAACACTACCGACCCGGTCCGTGCCAAGCAGATGGGCGACCTGCAGGCGCGCATCACCGATCTGACGACGCCGATCATCTTCTTCTCGTTGGAGTTCAACCGCATCCCCGATGCGACCTACGAATCCCTGTTCACCGCCGCGGACGGCCCTGCCCGCTACAAGCCGGTCTTCGACCGGATGCGCGCGATGCGGCCCCACCAACTGTCGGACGAGCTGGAGCAGTTCCTGCACGACACTTCGGTCGTCGGCGCCGCCGCCTGGAACCGCCTGTTCGACGAGACGACCGCAGCCCTGACCTTCGACGTCGACGGAGAGACCCTGGGCCTGGAGGCCACGCTGAACCTGCTGACCGACCACGACCGGGCACGACGCGAGGCCGCCGCCCATGCGCTGGCCAAGGTCTTCACCGCGAATGTCGGGCTGTTCACGCGCATCCACAACACGCTGGCCAAGGAAATGGCGATCGAGGACAAATGGCGCAAGATGCCCACGCCGCAATACGGCCGTCACCTGTCGAACCATGTCGAACCCGAGGTGGTCGAGGCGCTGCGCAATGCCGTCACCGCCGCCTATCCCCGCCTGTCGCACCGCTATTACGCGCTGAAGGCGAAATGGCTGGGGCTGGACAAGCTGCAGGTCTGGGACCGGAACGCGCCGCTGCCGACCGACGCGCCCCGCGTGATCGACTGGCCCGAGGCGCGGTCGACGGTCCTGGACGCCTATGCCGGCTTCTCGCCGGAACTGGCCGAACTGGCCGAACCGTTCTTCGACAGGGGCTGGATCGACGCGGGCGTCAAGCCGGGCAAGGCGCCGGGCGCGTTCGCGCACCCGACCGTCTCGACCGCGCATCCTTATATTCTCCTGAACTATCTGGGCAAACCGCGCGACGTGATGACCTTGGCGCACGAACTGGGCCACGGCGTTCACCAACGTCTGGCCGCCCGTCAGGGGGAGCTGCTGTCCTCGACGCCGCTGACCCTGGCGGAAACCGCGTCTGTCTTCGGAGAGATGCTGACCTTTCGCGCGCTGCTGGCCAAGACCACCGACCCCGCGCAGAAGAAGGCCCTGCTGGCGGGCAAGGTCGAGGACATGATCAACACGGTCGTCCGTCAGATCGCGTTCTATGATTTCGAATGCCGCCTGCACGCCGCCCGCGCCGAGGGAGAACTGACCCCCGACGACATCAACGCGCTTTGGATGGCCGTCCAGCATGAAAGCCTGGGCCCGGTCTTCGAATACATGCCGGGATACGAGACGTTCTGGACCTATGTCCCGCATTTCGTGCATTCGCCCTTCTACGTCTATGCCTATGCCTTCGGCGACGGGCTGGTGAACGCGCTCTATGCCGCCTACGAGGACGGCCTGCCGGACTTTCAGGACAAGTATTTCGACCTGCTGAAGGCGGGCGGCTCCAAGCATCACCGCGAACTGCTGGCGCCGTTCGGCCTGGATGCGTCCGACCCGGCCTTCTGGGACAAGGGCTTGTCCATGATCGAGAGCCTGATCGACCAGCTGGAGGCGCTGGAGGCGTGATCCCGTCTGGCGTCCCCGGTCCGTCGCGCTAGACTGTGCGCAACGGATCGGAGGAGCCATGTGGAAACGGGTGCTGCTGGGGATGGGCGCGGTCCTGGCAATGGGCGTGGCGGGGTTTCTGACCTTCGCCCCGGCCTATGTCGAACGCGGGATGAACCCCGTCACCATGCCGGCAGAAGGCTGGCCGGTCACGGCAGAGGCGCAGGCCCTGCATGACCGGCTGGTGATCGGCGACTGGCATTCCGATGCGCTGTTGTGGGACCGCGACCTGCTGGACCGTGCGGATCGGGGTCATACCGACGTTCCACGTCTGCTGGACGGGAACATGGCGGTGCAGGTCTTCACCACCGTCACGAAAAGCCCCCGCGGCCAGAACTATGACCACAACGCCACCGATACCGGCGACAACATTACGCCCCTGTTCATCGGACAGCTGCGCCCGCCGCGCAGCTGGTTCTCCCTGCGCGAACGGGCGCTAGTGCAGGCGCAAGCGTTGCAGGACGCCGCGGATCGCGCACCTGACCGGCTGCGGGTGATCCGCAGCCGCGCCGATCTGGCCGACCATCTTGCGCGGCGGCAGGCAGGCGCGCAGGTCCTGGGCGCGGTGCTGGGATCGGAAGGCGGTCACCCTCTGGAGGGCGATCCGGCCAATCTGGACGTGCTCTATGACGCGGGCTTTCGGTTGATGGGGCTGACGCATTTCTTCGACAACGAGCTGGGCGGCAGCCTGCACGGAGAGGGCGGCACCGGCGCGGGCCTGTCTGATTTCGGGCGTCAGGTGGCGGACGCGATGATCGCGCGCGGCATGATCATTGACGTCACCCATGCCAGCCCGCAGATGGTGCGCGACGTGCTGGCCATTCCGGGCGCGCGGCCGGTCCTGTCCCATACCGGCATCACCCGCCACTGCCCCAGCCCCCGAAACCTGCCCGACGATCTGGTCGCGGACATCGCGCAGGCGGGCGGGATCATCGGCGTCGGGTTCTGGTCGGACGTGGTCTGCGGATCGACGCCCGCCGACGTGGCCCAAGCCATCGCAGCCGCGATCGAGGTCGCCGGAGAGGACCACGTGTCGCTCGGCTCGGACTGGGACGGGTCAGTCGACACGCCGTTCGACGCCGCCCATCTTTCGGCACTGACCCAGGCCCTGCTTGACCAAGGCCTGTCAGAGGTGCAGATCGCCAAGGTCATGGGGGGCAACATGATGGCCTATCTGGCCGAAACCCTGCCCGAGAACTGAGAGGAACCGATGAAACGCACGACCTTGCTGCATGCCGAATTGTCCGGGCTGATCGCCGCCTTCGGCCATGGCGACATGCTGGTGATAGGCGATGCCGGGCTGCCCGTGCCCGCCGGCGTCCGGGTCATTGACCTGGCCCTGACCCGCGGCATTCCGGGCGTCTTCGATGTGCTGGATGCGGTGCTGGCCGAACTGGTCGTCGAACGTTCGGCGATGGCGACCGAAGCCGCCCCCGACCTGCAGGCCGAATTCGCGCGACGCGACATCGGACCGGTCACCATGCTGTCGCATGACGACTTCAAGGCGGCGTCGCGCCACGCCCGCGCGATCGTGCGGACCGGGGAATGCACCCCCTATGCCAATCTGGCCCTTTACGCCGGCGTGGCGTTTTAGACGGAACCGATGCGCCGATATTGCGTTGCAAGCCCAGATGCTTATCCACAAGGAGACTGAGCGATGCAGAAGAAGATCCTGGGCCTGACCGCCGTTCTGGCCATGATGACGCTGGCCGCCTGCGAAACCGTGCAAGGTGCGGGCCGCGACATCTCGACCGCCGGCGCGGTCGTCCAGCAGGAAAGCGCCGAGGCTCAAGCCGGGATGTGATCCTGATCGATCGGCACGACATGACGGCCCCCCGCAGCCTGCTGCCGGGGGGCTTTCTCATGCGCATCGGGCGTTGGATAAGGAACCCGATGCCGATCTGGTCCGTTTGAACGTATCCCTTAAAGAAACGATGAGGCCATCATGCGGATCATCCTGATGGCGCTGCTCGCGCTGCCCCTGCCCGCCCACGCTTTCACGGCCCGCAATGGCATGGAGGCCCGTCAGGTCGATGCGACCGATATCGCGGTCCCGTTCGAGGCGGGCCGGACCGACACGGATTACTGGTGCGCTGCCGGCGATCTTGCGCAGCAGGTGATGAACCAGCCGGTTGCGACGCGCATCTGGCGCGCCAGTCCCAAGCCGCGCGAGGCAGGTCAGGGCATCCTGTTCACGCTGGACCCGGCCCGCCAGGCGCAGGGCGCAGGCCTGTCCCAGTTCGGATCAGGGCCGCGCGATGGCGCCCTGTCGGTCGGTCAGGCCGTTGCCAGCCATTGCCGCATCATCATTCCCTTCATTCGGGATCGATGATCAGTTGTCCATCTTCAGCGCCTGGATGAAGGCGGTCTGCGGAATCTCGACCTTGCCGAACTGACGCATCTTCTTCTTGCCGGCCTTCTGCTTCTCCAGCAGCTTCTTCTTGCGCGTCGCGTCGCCGCCATAGCACTTGGCGGTCACGTCCTTGCGCATGGCCGACAGGGTCTCGCGCGCGATCACGCGGGCGCCGATGGCGGCCTGGATCGGGATCTTGAACATGTGCCGCGGGATCAGGTCCTTCAGCTTCTCGACCATGGCGCGGCCGCGGCTTTCGGCACGGTCGCGATGGACCATGATCGACAGCGCGTCGACCGGTTCGTCGTTCACCAGGATCGACATCTTGACCAGGAAATCCTCCCGGTACTCGCTGATCTGATAGTCGAAGCTGGCATAGCCCTTGGTCACCGACTTCAGCCGGTCGTAGAAGTCGAACACCACCTCGGCCAGCGGCAGATCATAGACCACCATCGCCCGCGCGCCAGCATAGGTCAGGTCCAGCTGGATGCCGCGACGGTCCTGGCACAGCTTCAGCACGTCGCCCAGATACTCGTCCGGCACCATGATCGTGGCCTTGATGCGCGGCTCCTCGATATGGTCGACATGGGTCAGGTCGGGCATGTCGGCGGGGTTGTGCAGGTCGCGCACCTCGCCGTCGCGCATGTGCAGCTTGAAGACCACCGACGGCGCCGTGGTGATCAGGTCCAGGTCGTATTCGCGCTCAAGCCGGTCACGGATGACCTCAAGGTGCAGAAGCCCCAGAAACCCGCAGCGGAAGCCGAAGCCCAGGGCCGCCGACGTCTCCATCTCATAGCTGAAGCTGGCGTCGTTCAGGGCCAGCTTCTCGATTGCGTCGCGCAGGGGTTCGAAATCGTTGGCGTCCACCGGGAACAGACCGCAGAACACCACCGGCTGCGCCGGCTTGAAGCCCGGCAACGCCGTGGCACAGGGCTTGCGTTCCTGGGTGATCGTGTCGCCCACGCGCGTATCGCGGACCTGCTTGATCGAGCCGGTGAAGACACCGATCTCTCCCGGGCCCAGTTCTGCGATGTCCACCATCTGCGGCGTCAGGACGGCCAGCTTGTCGATGCGGTGGCTGGCGCCGGTCTGCATCATCTTGATCTGGTCGCCCCTGCGGATCACCCCGTCCATCACGCGGATCATCACGACAACGCCCAGATAGGCGTCGTACCAGCTGTCCACCAGCATCGCCTTCAGCGGCGCGTCGCGGTCGCCCTTGGGCGCGGGCAGGCGCGTGACGATGGCCTCCAGGACGTCCGGGATGCCCAGACCGGTCTTGGCACTGATCGGGATCGCGTCCTGCGCGTCGATGCCGATGACTTCCTCGATGTTCTCCTTGACGCGGTCGGGCTCGGCCGCGGGCAGGTCGATCTTGTTCAGGACCGGCACGATCTCGTGGCCTGCGTCGATCGCCTGATAGACGTTGGCCAGCGTCTGCGCCTCGACTCCTTGGCTGGCGTCGACGACCAGCAGCGATCCCTCGACCGCGCGCATCGACCGGCTGACCTCATAGGCAAAGTCCACGTGGCCCGGCGTGTCGATCAGGTTCAGGACATAGGTCCGGCCGTCCTTGGCCGGATAGCTGATCCGCACCGTGTTGGCCTTGATGGTGATCCCGCGCTCGCGCTCGATATCCATGCTGTCCAGCATCTGGGCCTTCATGTCGCGATCCGCGACAGTGCCCGTGGACTGGATCAGCCGGTCGGCCAAGGTGGATTTCCCGTGGTCGATATGCGCCACGATCGAAAAATTGCGGATGAGGTCAAGGTCGGTCATGGGCGGGCTATACAGCCCCGCAAAGGCCGCGAAAAGAGGGTTTCGCGGCCCAGCGTTATTTGGTGTCAGGGCGCGGTCGGAAGGTCCGCGGCCTTCAGCATCAGGCGCGCGACCTCGGCCGACGAGGCAGGGTTCTGGCCGGTGACCAGGTTGCCATCGGCGATGGCAAAGGGCTGCCAGTCCGGGCCCTTCTGATGATGGCCGCCCTGGGCCTTCAGCTGGTCCTCCAGCATGAACGGGACGACATCGGACAGGCCGACCGCGTCCTCCTCGCTGTTGGTGAACCCCGCCACGCGACGGCCGTGGACCAGCGGATCACCCGAGGCAAGACGCGCCGACAGCAGGCCGGCCGGCCCGTGGCAGACCGCGCCGACGACCGCACCCTTGTCGAACGCCCGGCCCAGCAGATCGCCCAGCGCCTTCGAATTGGGCAGGTCCCACATCGTGCCGTGACCGCCCGGAAGGAACACGATGTCGCAACCGGACACCTCGACGTCCTCGACCTTGGTGGTGTTTTCCAGCTTGTTCATGACCGCCTCGTCGGCCAGCAGGCGGCGGACCTCGTCGGTCATCGCGTCGCCCTCGGCCGAGGAAGGGTCCGCCGGGGGCTTGCCGCCCTTGATGCTGGCCAGCTCGATCTGCCAGCCCGCGTCCGACAGGATCCAATAGGGGGCGGCCAGCTCCTCCCAATAGAAACCCGTCGGTTTGCCGGTGTCGCCAAGCGTGTCGTGCGAGGTCAGGATGAACAGGGCCTTGGGCATGGTAAACCTCCTTGAGGGATGCAAAAATCGCCACGATGCCGGGATGGCGCCATGGCGTTCGGCACGTCAATGTTCCCCGACGCGTCCGGGTTCCCGGTCGCGATGTCGCACCGGCGCGACCATCTGGGTCGCGCGGCCGCCAAGGCCCCTCGATGGGGCCGCAGGCGGCCTCGTCCGCCCAAGCCACGCGCGGACAGGATCTCAGCCGGGACCGGGTCGCACCAGGCTGTCGACGGGGCGCCTGCGCCGCAGCCCCGCCTCGCGCCATATCGCATAGCCCCCCGCCAGCGCGATCAACGCCGCCCCTGCCAAGGTGGCCGCATCCGGCCGCTCGCCGAAGATCACCGCCGCCACGACCAGCGCGAAGGGCATCCGCGTGTATCGGAACGGCGCGACGACTGACGCCTCCCCCAGACGCGAGGCTGCCACCAGCGTCGCATAGCCCACGACGCCGAACACCACCGTCCCCGCCAGCAAGACGACCTCGATCGGGCCAGGCATCACCGGCGCGGGCCCGGCCAGCAAGCCCATCACCACCCCCGCCGGAATCATCGCGCCATAGGCCGAGGCCGACAATTGATCCGACGCCACCCCCGGCGGAATGCGCCGCGTGGCCAGATCGCGCAGCGTCAGCCCCGCGACGCCCGCCACCGCCCACAGCATCGCAGGCTGGAACGCCGCCGTCCCGGGCCGCAGGATCAGCAGTACCCCCGCGAACCCGACCGCCACCGACAGCCAACGGCGCCAGCCGACCTTTTCGCCCAGAAACAGCGCCGCGCCCAGCACCAGCGTCAGCGGCAGCACCTGCAGGATCGCAGAGGTCACCGCCAGATCACCCACCGCCAGCGCCGTCACCAGGCAGACGGCCCCCACGATCTCTCCGGCATTGCGCAACAGCGCCATGGGATGGATCAGGTCACCTGTCCAAAGACGCCCGCCCCGCCGCGCCAGACGCATCCAGAAGACCGCACCCGCGACCACCCCCACCATCGCGAGCAATTGCCATACCGGCATCGTCCGAGTCAGCACCTTGAGAAACGCATCCTCGACCGCGAACATCGCCATCGATGCCGACATGAACAGCGCGGCACGCCCGTTGTCGGTCACGCCGCACCTTCCAGGTCGGCGATCAGCGCGGGCAGTCCGCCCATGTCGGACAGCTGATGCAGGCGCGGATGATCGGGCGCCTCGGCATGTTCATGGCTCCAGGTCAGGTCATGCGGGATGAAGACCCCCGTCCCGCCCAGATCCAGCACCGGGATCACGTCGCTGCGCATCGAATTGCCCGCCATCAGGAACCGTGACGGCTCCACCCCCTGCCCCATCAGGACCCGGGCATAGGCTTCGGGCGTCTTGTCGGCCAGGATCTGCACCGCCGCGAATCGCTCGGCCAGGCCGGAGGCCGCGATCTTGCGCTCCTGATCCATCAGGTCGCCCTTGGTGATCAGGATCAGCCGCCGCCCCTCCAGCGCGTCCAGGGCTTGTTCCACCCCCGGCAGCAGGGTCACGGGATGGGCCAGCATCTCGGCGCCCAGGTCCAGGATGCGGGCGATCTGGCGGCCCTCGATGCGTCCGTCGGTCAGCTCGATCGCGGTCTGGACCATCGACAGCATGAAGCCCTTGATGCCGTAACCGTAGCGCGCAAGGTTCACGCTTTCCGTGTCGTACAGCCGCGCCGCGATGGTCTCGGCGTCGCCATGGTCCGACAGCAGCGCGCAGAACTCGGCCTCGGTGACGCGAAAGAACGTCTCGTTCTCCCACAGCGTGTCGTCGGCATCCAGCCCGATGGCGTCAAACAGGGTCATGTCGTCCTCTTGCGGGCGGCGCCGCCCTGTTTCAGGATCGAACGACCCAGCACAGGAGCGCCCGATGATCTATTCCGTCCCCGACATGAGCTGCGACCACTGCAAGGCCGCGATTGAGGCCGCCGTCGCCGGGGCTGGCGGCCGCGCAACCGTCGATCTGCCCGAAAAGCGCGTCACCGTCGAGGGGCTGGATCCCGCCACCGCGCAATCCGCCCTGGCCGCCGCGGGCTTCACCCCCCGCCCGCTGCCTGCCACATGACCCCGATCACCGGGTTCGCCGCGATTGAGCGGCGGGCCGCTTGATGCTAGGATCGCCCGATCGGCCTATGCGGGCAAGAACCGGACCAACCGGCGCGCGGCCGTCCGAGGCATTTCGAGGAGACAGTCCCATGCTGAACCGTTTCGTGATCGCGGCCGCCGCGATCGTCATGACGACCCCCCTGGCCATGGCCGGACCCATCGACAGCGCCTGCGTCCGGTCGGACCGCGCGCGCGGCAACGCACCACTGTGCGGCTGCATCCAGCAGGTCGCGAACCAGACCCTGTCCCGGTCGGACCAGCGCCAGGCGGCGCAGTTCTTCCGCGAGCCGCATCGCGCCCAAGAGGTCCGCACGTCAAAGCGTGATGCGGACAACGCCTTCTGGGCCCGCTACCGCAATTTTGCGGCGCAATCCGAACGGCTGTGCCGCTGATCTGAACTAACAGGCTGGCCCGCTTGGGTCAGCCGATGCGGGCCAAGATCTCATCCGTCAGCGCGGCCATCTCGGCCGTTGCGGGACCTTTGGGGCGTTCGATCGCCCCCAGACCCAGTCCCAGGGTCTCGGCATAGACGACGCGGTTTGCGACCTGCGTGTCGGCCACCTGCGCGCCCAGCTCGGCCGCCTTCTGCGCCACTTCGACCGACAGGCGCGTGTTGGGGCGGGTGCGGTTCAGGACCACCAGCACATCCGCCTTGTCGCGCCGCGCCAGGTCCAGAACCCCTTCGGTCGCCCACAGGTCGACATGGCTGGTGGCCACCGGCACCACCACCAGATCCGCCACACGCAGCGCCGGGCGCAGGTCGCTGTCGATCTTGGGCGGCGTGTCGATGATGACGTAATCGAACCGACGCTTCAGCTTCTCCGATTCGTAGCTGGCCCCCCAGGCCGACGAGGTCGAGAAATCCATCGCCTCGTCCTCTCCTACCGCGGACATGCGTTCCATGAACCAGCGGCCCAGGCTGCCCTGCGGATCGGTGTCGACCAGGGCGACGGAGTGACCCCGCGCATGCAGGCTGACCGCCAGATTGACGGCCAGCGTCGTCTTGCCCGATCCGCCCTTTTGCTGAGCCACCGTGATGATCCGACCTGACATTGCGACAATCCCCCGCGTTTGGCCCAGCCTAGGGTCCAACGCGGGGGATTGCACCAAGTTTCTGCATGTGCAGCATCAGGGATGCACGGACTGAACCTCGTACATCACGGGCTCGAACGACTTGCACATTCCGTGGATTTCCCGGTTCCGGCGACGCATCTCGGGGTCGCGCAGCATCGCTTGGTAATCGCGGCGGTCGCGCCACTGCGAATAGGTGGCGATGCGGGTCTGCGCGTCGTTCAGATGGATCGCCCCGCCCAGGCAGCCGGCCTGTCTGCTGATGACCTGCGCCCAAGCCTCGGTCAGCAGGTCCAGCACGTCATGCGCGGTACCGGGGGTCACCTCGAAGGTGGTGATGACGGTCTGGCCGTCGAAATCGGGCGTGATGCGGGGCATGGGCTGGCCTTTCATGGGCATGGTCCTGCCATCAGCGTAACCCCCAAGCCCCTTGGCGCAAAGCGCCATTGCAGGGCGCTGCACGATGTGCATCCTGCCGGGACGAAACAGCAAGGACCAGCCATGACCCCGGTATTCGACGGCCACAACGATTTCCTGCAGCGCGTCGTGGCGGCGGGCGCGGATGCCGACCAGCTTTGGCTGCATGGCGACGGCACCGGCCATCTGGACCTACCCCGGATGCAGGCCGGCGGCATGGTCGGCGGTTTCTTCGCGATCTGGATACCGACACCGGCAGGGCTGGGCGACGACCATGCGATGGACGCGATGGAGAACCCGCCGTTCGAGCTGCCCCTGCCCGCCCAGATCGCGTCCGACGTGGCCCTGCCCCAGGCTTTCGCACAGGCGGCGGCGTTGCTGTCGCTGGAGCGGACCGGCACCCTGGACATCGTGCGCGACGCCGCAGGGTTGCGCGCGACCATTGCGGCCGGGCGGATCGCCGCGATCATGCACATGGAGGGTGCCGAGGCGATCCGCGACCGTGATGCGCTGCACCTGTGGCACGCGGCGGGGCTGCGCTCGCTTGGGCCGGTCTGGTCGCGGCCCACCCAATTCGGCGAGGGCGTGCCCTTCGCCTTTCCCGCCAGCCCCGACATGGGTGGCCCGCTAACCCCCGAAGGTCATGCCCTGGTCGCGGATTGCAACGCGCTTGGCATCATGCTGGACCTGTCGCACCTGAACCAGGCCGGTTTCGACGATGTCGCACGGCTGTCGGACGCGCCCCTCGTGGCCAGCCACAGCGCCGTGCATGCCCTCAGCGAAAGCAGCCGCAACCTGACCGACCGGCAGCTGCGCCAGATCGCGGACAGCAAGGGCTTGGTCGGACTGAACTTCGCCTCCAGCTTCCTGCGGCCTGACGGGCGGCGCCAGCCATTGGAGAATCTGGGCATGATGATCCGGCATCTGGATCACCTGCTGGAGATCCTGGGGGAGGATGGCGTGGCCCTGGGCTCCGATTTCGACGGCGCGCTGATGCCGCGGGATCTGCCCGACGCATCGGCGCTGCCCGTGCTGATCAAAGCGATGGACGATGCCGGTTACGGCCCCGACCTGATCCGCAAGATCGCCTGCGACAACTGGATCGGCCTGTTGGAACGCACCTGGCGCTAGGTGGGCCGGGGTTCCGGCCCTGCGTGTCTCACTCGGTTTCGGTCTGGCCGGGCGTCGCGACCTGCGCCACCGCGATCATCTGCGCCAGCTCCGGGTCGGCTGCGGGATCGGCCAGGGCATAACGCTCGGTCAGGCTGGCGGGGGACAGTTCCACCCCGCTGATGACCTGCGCGCCGGGCGCCGCCGGGCCATAGGTCTGGCCGCTGACCGCGAAATAGACCGCGCCCGAATTACCGGTCCGCAGCACGGGCGGCTGTTCCAGCGGCGGCAGCGCAAAGCGTTCGCCCGCATCCATGATCTTTTCCAGCAGCACCGTGCCGTCCGCCGATGTCACGCGCACCCAGGCCGGACGCGCCGCCATCAGCTCCAACGGGGGCGCATCCGGGGCCAGCGTGCGCACGACGCTTTCCACGGCGGCGGGCTGGGCGGTCTGCAAGGCGCCGATGGCGCCGGGCGTTCCGGTCGGCACCTGCGCCACGCCCGCTTGCTGGGCCAGCGCGTTCTGGGGAAGCGGCACCTGCGCGACCTGTCCCGCCGAGGCGATCACATCCTCGACCGTGGCAGAGCTGTCCAGCAGACCGGGATCGATCGCCGCGATGGGCCCGTCGCGCGCGGTCAGGACCGGTGCCTCGAGGATCTGCGGACGGTACAGGCGATCCAGCGCCTCGGGCTGGGGCAGGCTCAGCGCGATGTCGCTGCTCTGTCCGCCATCGATGGCAGGGTCCGACAGCCCCGCGCCCTGCGTCGGGTCCAGTTCGGCGACCACCGTGGGCAGATCGTCACCCGGGGTCAGCGTGACGCGTTGGACCTCCTGCAGGACGGCCCATCCGCCATAGCCCAGCCCGCCGATCAGCGCCATCAGCACGAAGATCGCGCCGACGGCCCGAGGCTCGACCTCGGACAGGAATCCGCGTTCCTGAGGGATGAACAAGGCGCGGGGATTGGCCAGCGCTTCGGCAGGGTCGGACGGACGGCGGCCCGGCTTGGGCCCGGCAGCGGCAGGAGCCATGCCATGCGTCGGCTGAAAGCCAGATTCCTGACAGAACCGCCGGAAGACCCAGTCGGGGTCCATGCCCAGATAACGCGCATAGGAGCGCACATAGCCCGAGATAAAGCTGGGCGCGTCAAAGGCCGAGACGTCACAGTTCTCGATCGCGGCGACATAGGAGGCACGGATGCGCAATTCGCGCTGGACGTCCAGAAGGGACTTGCCCAACGTCGCCCGCTCTCCGCGCATCAGATCGCCCAACCGCGTGTCATCGTCCAGGAACACTGCCGTATCCCCGACTTGCACGAAATCTTCTGCCGGGTCAGGTACCCGCAGCCTGCTCATCGCCTATGCCTCATCCGCTTGTTATAGGCTGCCTCCGAATCGAAGGCTACCAAAGCTTCTTTAGCCAAAGGTTATCACGCAGGCGAGAGCAGTTCACCCGTGGATTGCATTACGCGCTCAATTCCGCGCGATTCAGGGCACAGTGCGACCACAGTGCATCCATCGCCCGGACCAGGTGATCGATCTGCTTCGGATCGTGCACCGGCGACGGGGTAAAGCGCAGCCGTTCGGTCCCGCGCGGGACCGTGGGGAAGTTGATCGGCTGGACGTAGATGCCGTAATCGCGCAGCAGCATGTCGGACAGCGCCTTGCAGTGCACGGGATGACCGACATGGACAGGCACGATATGGCTGCCGTGGTCGATGATCGGCATACCGAGCGATTTCAGGCGCATCTTCAGGATGCGGGCATGCAGCTGCTGCGCATCGCGCAGCTTCTGCCCCTCGGCCGTCTTCAGCAGCGCGATGGACGCCGCGGCCCCCGCTGCAACCGCCGGTGGCAGAGACGTGGTGAAGATGAACCCTGGCGCATAGGACCGTATCGCGTCGCACATCTTGTCGCTGGCCGCGATATAGCCGCCGAACACGCCGAACGCCTTGCCCAGAGTGCCGTTGATGATGTCGATGCGATCCGACAGCCCGTCGCGTTCCGCGACGCCGCCGCCCCGCTTGCCGTACATGCCGACGGCATGAACCTCGTCCAGATAGGTCAGCGCGCCGAACTCGTCAGCCAGATCGCAGAACCCCTCGATCGGGCCGAAATCGCCGTCCATCGAATAGATGGATTCGAAGGCGATCAGCTTGGGCGCGTCCGGGTCGTCCGCGGCCAGCAGCTCGCGCAGATGCGCCAGATCGTTGTGCCGGAAGATGCGCTTGGCGCCGCCATTGCGCTTGATCCCCTCGATCATGGACGCGTGGTTCAGCTCGTCCGAATAGATGATCAGGCCGGGAAACAGCTTGGGCAGCGTGGACAGCGTCGCGTCATTCGCGATGTAGGCGCTGGAGAAGACCAGGGCCGCCTGCTTGTCGTGCAGGTCCGCCAGTTCGGATTCCAGACGCTTGTGATAGACCGTGGTGCCGCTGATGTTGCGCGTGCCGCCGGACCCCGCGCCGGTGGCGTCCAGCGCCTCGTGCATCGCGGCCAGGACGGTCGGGTGCTGACCCATGCCCAGATAGTCGTTTCCGCACCACACGGTGATTTCCTGGCGTTCGCCGTCGGGGCGATTCCAGACCGCCTGCGGGAACCGGCCCTGCGCACGTTCGATGTCGATGAAGGTGCGATAGCGCCCTTCTTCGTGCAGACGTGCAAGGGCCTTGTCCAAGGCGACATCATATTTCATGGCGGGCGATCCCTTGCATAGCTGGCTGGGTGCGATCATTCTCCGACCGCGCGCTTTCTGCCTTGATAGAGGTCAATGCGCGAAAAAAACAGGCCGAAAACGTCGCAATTCGACGAAAGGCGCAGGCAGAAACCTGAAATCGACACCGCAAGAGGTAGGAATCATGGGCGAACACGCAAGGCTGCAGGACATCCTGACGCATCTGGACCAGGGGTTGGAGGATGCGCTGGCACGGCTGATGCGTTTTCTGGAGATCCCGTCCATCTCGACCGATCCGGCGCATGCGGGCGATGTGCGGACCGCCGCCGAATGGCTGGCACAGGAACTGCGCGACCTTGGCTTCGATACCCAGGTCCACGACACGCCCGGCCATCCGATGATCACCGCCCGCAGCCCGCGTGGCGATGCGCGCCCGCTGCTGTTCTATGGTCATTACGACGTGCAGCCGGTGGATCCGCTGTCCCTGTGGGACCGCCCGCCCTTCGAACCGGCGATCGAGGATACGCCCCAGGGACGGGTGATCCGCGCCCGCGGCGCGTCCGACGACAAGGGCCAGCTGATGACCTTCGTCGAGGCGTTCCGGGCCTGGAAGGCCGTGCATGGCGCCCTGCCCACCGACCTGATCCTGCTGTTCGAGGGCGAGGAGGAGTCCGGCTCTCCGTCGTTGCGACCGTTCCTGATCGAACATGCCGACAGCCTGCGAGCCGATCTGGCGATGATCTGCGACACGGCGCGCTATGCCGACGGGCGGCCCGCTATCACCACCCAGCTGCGCGGGCTGGTGGGACAGGAGGTCGTGATCCACGCCGCCGATCGCGACCTGCATTCCGGCAGCTTCGGTGGGCTGGCGGCGAACCCGATCATGATCCTGGCGCAGGCGCTGGCGGCGCTGAAGGATGACACGGGTCGCGTCACCCTGCCCGGCTTCTATGACGGCGTGGCGGATCTGTCGCCGGAGTTGGCGCGCGACTGGCAGGCGCTGAATTTCGACGCCGCCGACTATCTGTCGCGCGTGGGACTGTCCCAACCCATCGGCGAACGGGGCCGCACTGCGTTGGAGATGGTCTGGAACCAGCCCACGGCCGAGATCAACGGCATCGCCGGCGGTTATGCCGGCGCGGGGTTCAAGACCGTTCTGCCGGCGACCGCGCGGGCCAAGGTCAGCTTCCGCCTGACGGGCACCCAGGACCCGCAGGCGGTGCGCCAGGCGTTCCAGGATCATGTCCGCCGCTTCGTTCCCGCCGATTGCCGGGCGGAGTTCCACGACCACGGGGCCGGGCCCGCCAGCGTCATGGACATCAGCGATCCGGCATTCGGCCAGGCCAAGGATGCGCTGACGCAGGAATGGGGCCAGGAGGCCGCCTATATCGGCGGCGGCGGGTCGATCCCCATCGCGGGCGATTTTAAGGAGCTGTTGGGCATGGATTCGATGCTGGTGGGATTTGCCCGCGACGACGACCGCATACATTCACCGAACGAAAAGTACGACGTGGAAAGCTTTGCCAAGGGCGCGCGGTCCTGGGCGCGCATCCTGTCGGCCCTGCGCTGACATGAAAAAGGGGGCCCGATCCGGCCCCCTTTCCTCAACTTGATCCGGTCTCAGCCCTGCGCGCTGCAATAGCTTTGGCTGGAGGTCCAGGCGGCGATGTCCGCACGCTTCTTGCTGCTGCGCATCGGCGCCCAGTCCCGCGCGACGCCGCGCCAGCCGTTGTCGTCGCGGGCGACGGCGTTGTCGCGTCCCACCTGCTGTGCGGCGATCTTGACCGCGCAGGCCATGTTGTCGGCGCCGTTGCGGATGTTGCCGGTGCAGTCATAGTTGCGCCATGTTGCCGGCGCGATCTGCATCAGGCCGATCCATTTGCCACCGCCACCGGCGGCCTGCGGATTGAAGGTGCTTTCGTGCCGCGCGACGGCCGACAGCAGGCCCGCCCAGAACGCCTTGCGGCCGGTGGGGGCAAGCTGGCGATAGTTGGGGCAGAATTCCGCGATGTCATGGGGGACGCTGGACAGCATCGTCACGCCTTCGCGGTCAAGCGCCTCCATCGTGGCGCGGGTCCATTCGTCAGAGCCGTTGCGCTCTCCCCACCGCATCGGGGGCACCTGGGCCAGGGCCATCTCCTGTGCCTCGACCTGGGCGTCGGTCGGACCCGACGGGGTCGTGGAACAGGCGGCCACCAGGGCTAGGGCGGCAAGGGAAAGCGCAGCGCGCATGGTTACCTCAAAGGGTGGTTTCGTCGTCCTCTGCCATAGCGTGTGTCGAATATCCTGCAAGAAGAAGGATTTGCCTCGGCGGGAACCTGCCGCGACACGAAAGGCACATGGTCGGAAATCCGCCGACGGCCTTGGCCGAACACCGCCGTTCATTCGAATTTTACGCATTGCAGGGCGCCCGTGATGATTCGCGCGGCAGTGGCGGGCGGGGCCGTGACAATGCCGCGGCCTTGCCCTAAAACCGCCGCCAGACCGTTTGCCGCCAAAGAGGCCCGCCATGCTTGACCTGACCTTTACCGCCCCGCAGCCGAAAGTGATCCAAGGCGCGCAAGGCGATTGGGAGCTGGTGATCGGGCTGGAGGTTCACGCCCAGGTCGCATCGAACGCCAAGCTGTTTTCCGGCGCGTCGACCCGTTTCGGGTCCGAGCCCAACAGCAACGTGGCCTTCGTCGATGCGGCCATGCCGGGCATGCTGCCGGTCATCAACGAATTCTGCGTGGCGCAGGCGGTCCGCACCGGCCTGGGCCTGAAGGCCCAGATCAACCTGCGCAGCGCCTTTGACCGCAAGAACTATTTCTATCCCGACCTGCCGCAGGGCTATCAGATCAGCCAGCTGTACCACCCCATCGTGGGCGAGGGAGAGATCATCGTCGACATGGCCCCCGGCGTCGCCCGCCGCGTCCGCGTCGAGCGCATCCATCTGGAACAGGACGCAGGCAAGTCGATCCACGACATGGACCCGACCATGTCCTTCGTCGATTTGAACCGCACCGGCGTCGCCCTGATGGAGATCGTCAGCCGCCCTGACATCCGCGGCCCCGAGGAGGCCGCCGCCTATGTCGTCAAGCTGCGCCAGATCCTGCGCTATCTGGGCACCTGCGACGGCAACATGCAGAACGGCAACCTGCGCGCCGACGTCAACGTCAGCGTCTGCAAGCCCGGCGATTACGAACGGTTCCAGGAGACCGGCGATTTCGGCCATCTGGGCACGCGCTGCGAGATCAAGAACATGAACTCCATGCGCTTCATCCAGGCGGCCATCGACTATGAGGCCCGGCGCCAGATCGCGATCCTGGAGGATGGCGGAAAGATCGTCCAGGAAACGCGCCTCTATGATCCCGACAAGGGAGAGACGCGGTCGATGCGGTCGAAGGAGGAGGCGCATGATTACCGCTACTTCCCCGACCCCGACCTGCTGCCGCTGGAGATCGAGCAGGCCTGGGTGGACGACATCGCGGCGTCCATGCCCGAACTGCCCGATGAGAAGAAGTCCCGCTTCGTGCAGGGCATGGGCCTGTCGGAATACGATGCGGGCGTGCTGACCGCAGAGGTCGAGAACGCCGATTACTTCGAGGCCGTGGCATCGGGCCGCGACGGGAAGATGGCCGCGAACTGGGTCATCAACGAGCTGTTCGGCCGCCTGAACAAGGAAGGTCTGACCATCGCGACCTCTCCGGTGTCCGCCGCGCAGCTGGGCGGCGTGATCGACCTGATCGCATCGGACGCGATTTCCGGCAAGATCGCCAAGGACCTGTTCGAGATCCTGTGGACCGAAGGCGGCGACCCCGCCCGGATCGTCGAGGAACGCGGCATGAAGCAGGTCACCGACCTTGGCGCGATCGAGGCCGCGGTCGATCAGATCATCGCCGACAACCCCGCCCAGGTCGAAAAGGCACGCGCCAATCCCAAGCTGGCGGGCTGGTTCGTGGGCCAGGTGCTTAAGGCCACCGGCGGCAAGGCGAATCCCGCCGCCGTCAACGACATGGTCGCCCGGAAACTGGCTCTGTGACCCCTACCCCCTCGCGACAGGACGCCGACATGCGCTTTGAATATTCCGTCATCCCCGCGCCGACCAAGACGGAGAAGGCCCGCGAGGCGAAGACGCCGACCGACCGGTATGCCCTGTCGCTGACGGCAGAGCTGAACCGCATGTCGGCCGAGGGCTGGGAATACGTGCGCGCCGATGTCCTGCCAAGCGAGGAGCGCAGCGGCCTGACCGGGCGCACCACGGTCTATCACAACGTGCTGGTGTTCCGCCGCCCGCACAGCGTCGATCCCGAACTGCGCCGCCTGCCCCAGCCCGAGGCCGCGCCCGCGGCCCCCGATGCGATGACCGACCGCCCGTAAGGGTCAGGCGGCCGCGCTGAGCGGTTCGGGGCAGAACGGCACGACCTCGACCCGGCCACGCTCGAACGTGCAGAAACTGCCGGGGGGAACCTCGGTCCAGTCCGCCTCGTCACTCTCCAGCGGTTCGGACACGACGGCCCAGCCCTGACGGCTCTCCGACCATCGATGATACAGCGACGGCGCCTGATCGTCGCTGCTGTAGCGCAGCGCGTACAGCCGCTCTCCGTCCGACAGGGCGCAGGCGGCGCGGACATGGGGTGCGCATCCGCGCTGACGCGCCAATGTGCCCAACAGCCCAAGCGCCCGTTCCATCGCAACCTTGGGGTTCTGGTCCAGCCCGCATCCCAGGGCGACCAGGAACAGCGCCTCGCTGTCGGTCGCGCCCTTGCGATGGGGATAGTATTCGTCCGGGATCAGCACGTCGGCATGGCGCCGGAAGGCGTCATAGCCGCCGAACTGGCCATTATGCATGAAGCTCCATCGACCGACGGCAAAGGGGTGACAGTTGTTGCGGCTGGTCGCCGTTCCCGTCGACGCGCGCACATGCGCCATGAACAGGCCGGACCGCACCTGCGCCACAAGGCTGCGCAGGTTCGGGTCGGACCAGGCCGGCATGACATCGCGGTACAGCCCCGGTTCGGGACGTTCGCCGTACCACGCGATGCCGAAGCCGTCGGCATTCACCGGCGTATGGCACCGCATCGCGCCTTGGCTCTGCCGGATCAGCGAATGCGCTGGCCGGCTGACGATATCCTCCAGAAAGATCGGTGCGCCCAGATAGGCGGCCCAACGACACATGCCCTGCCCCTTCACGTCTCTTTTGTGACAGGACTAGCACGAAAGTCTGAAGGTTTCACCTATTCCGTGGGGGGTGCAGCCTCTTCCACGATGACAAGATCGCGTTCGCTGGCCCCTTTGGCATGCGCAAGCGCCGCCTGGTACTCGGTGCTGTGATAACAGGCAACGGCTGCATCAAGCGACGGGAACCGCGCGACCACGTGGCGGGCGCGGTCCGCCCCCTCCAGCACATGATAGCGGCCGGCGCGGGCCAGGAACACACCGCCATGGGCGGCGATCGCAGGGCCCGCCGCCTTGGCATAGAGGCCATAGGCGTCCGGGTCCGTCACGGTCACATGGGCAATCCAAAGCGCTGTCATTTGCTGTCCTCAATGATCTTGCGGGCGTCCTGGAACGCCGTTTCCGCGGCCGCCAGAGAGGGCGCGCCACCCTGTGCCCGGTCGGGGCGGCCGCCACCGCCCTTGCCGCCCAGTGCGGCGGTCGCAGCCTGCACCAGCGCCACGGCATTGATGCGACCGGTCAGATCGGGCGTGACGCCCGCGGCCACGGTGGCCTTGCCGCCATCCTCGGCCAGCACCAGAACTGCGCCGCTGCCCAGGGATGCCTTCATCTCGTCGACCAGCGCACCCAGCTCCTTGCCGCCCACGCCCTCGACCTTGCGGGCGATGAACTTGACGCCCGCGATCTCCTCGGCCTCGTCACCGCCGCCCATCGCCAGCTGCCGCTTCAGTTGCGCGACCTCGTTGGCCAGCGCCTTGCGTTCGTCGGCCAGCGCGCGGACACGGGTCACCACCTCGGCGGACTGCGCCTTGAGGATGCCCGCGATCTCGGCCAGGCGGCTGTCCGCATGGCGCAGATGCGCCAGCGCCGCCTGTCCAGTCAGCGCCTCGATCCGCCGGACACCCGCGCTGGAGGCCGCGTCGCCCAACAGCACGAACGCCCCGATATCGCCGGTCCGCGCGACATGCGTGCCGCCGCACAGCTCCAGCGAATAGGTCGCCCCGTCGGCGCCCTTGCCGCTGCCGGGCTGCGCGCCCATCGACACGACGCGAACCTCGTCGCCGTATTTCTCGCCGAACAGCGCCTGCGCCCCCAGGGCGCGTGCATCGTCAGGCGTCATGATCCGGGTCTCGACCGGGCTGTTCTGGCGCACATAGCCGTTCACCTCGGCCTCGATCGCCGCAAGCTGCTCGGCGGTGACCGCATGGTTGTGGCTGAAGTCGAACCGCAGCCGGTCCGGCGCGTTCAGGCTGCCCCGCTGCGCGACGTGATCGCCAAGGGCCCCGCGCAGCGCCTCGTGCAGCAGGTGCGTCGCCGAGTGGTTCGCGCGGATCGCCGACCGGCGTTCGTGATCGACCGACAGCTGCGCCCCCTGGCCACGGCTGATCGTGCCCATCGTGACCTCGGCCTGATGGATAAAAACGCCGGCAACCTTCTTGGTGTCGGTGACGCGCGCCGCGCCCGTTTCGGTGCGGATCAGGCCATGATCGCCGACCTGCCCGCCGCTTTCGGCATAGAAGGGCGACTGGTTCACCACGATGGCGACCTTGGCCCCCTCGCCCGCCTCGGCCGCGTCGGCGCCGTCGATCACCAGCGCGGTGATCTGGCCCTCGGCCTCCTCGGTGTCATAGCCCAGGAACTCGGTGACGCCGTGCTTTTCGGCCAGCTCGAACCAGATGGTCGCATCCGCGGCCTCTCCGGAACCCGACCATGCGGCACGGGCCATGCGCTTCTGCTCGGCCATCGCCGCGTCGAACCCTTCGGTCTGCACCGCGCGGCCCTTTTCGCGCAGCGCGTCCTGGGTCAGGTCCAGCGGAAATCCGAACGTGTCGTACAGCTTGAACGCGGCCTCGCCCGGCAGGTCGGCGCCTTCGGGCAGGCGCGCCAGTTCGTCGTCCAGCAGGCGCAGACCCCGGTCCAGTGTCTGGCGGAACCGCGTCTCCTCGGACCGCAGGGTCTCCTCGATCATCGCCTGCGCGCGTGTCAGCTCCGGATAGGCCGCGCCCATCTGGCGCACCAATGCGGGCACCAGCTTGTGCATGACCGGGTCCTGCGCGCCCAGCATGTGCGCATGGCGCATCGCGCGGCGCATGATGCGACGCAGCACATAGCCGCGCCCCTCATTGCTGGGCATCACCCCATCCGCGATCAGGAAGCTGGTCGACCGCAGGTGATCCGCGATCACCCGGTGATGCACCTTGCCCGGCCCGTCGGGATCCGCGCTGGTCGCATGGGCCGAGGCCTCGATCAGCGACCGCATCAGGTCGGTGTCATAGTTGTCGTGCTTTCCCTGCAGCAGCGCGCCGATCCGCTCCAGCCCCATGCCGGTGTCGATGGACTGCATGTCCAACGCGCGCATCGAGCCGTCCTCGAACTGCTCGTTCTGCATGAAGACCAGGTTCCAGATCTCGATGAAGCGGTCGCCATCCTCGTCCGGGCTGCCCGGAGGGCCGCCGGGGATCTTGTCGCCATGATCGAAGAAGATCTCGGTGCAGGGGCCGCAGGGACCGGTCGGGCCCATCTGCCAGAAATTGTCCGATGTCGGGATACGGATGATGCGGTCGTCGGACAGGCCCGCGACCTTCTTCCATATCTGCACAGCCTCATCGTCGGTGTGATAGACGGTGACCAGCAGGCGATCCTTGGGGATCGCGAAATCGCGGGTCAGCAACTCCCAGGCATGCGCGATCGCCTGGTCCTTGAAATAGTCGCCGAAGCTAAAGTTGCCCAGCATCTCGAAGAACGTATGGTGCCGCGCCGTATAGCCCACATTGTCCAGGTCGTTGTGCTTGCCGCCGGCACGAACGCATTTCTGCGCGCTGGTGGCGCGGTTGTAGTCGCGCGTCTCGACCCCGGTGAACAGGTTCTTGAACTGCACCATGCCGGAATTCGCGAACATCAGCGTGGGGTCGTTGCGCGGGACCAGCGGGCTGCTGTCCACGACCCGGTGGCCGTTCCTTTCGAAATAGCCAAGGAAAGTCGAGCGGATGTCATTCAGACTGGGCATGGCAGGCCTTCATCGCAAAAGTGTCTCCGGCCAAGCCGGGCTGCCGATGGTCTATCGCCCGGCCGCTGCCCTGTCCAGCAACCGGCATGCGAAAAGGCGCAGGGTCTCCCCCGCGCCCGTCCGTCGTGATGGCAGCGACCTTATTCGGTCAGCGAGTCGTCGTCGCCGCCGTCCGACCCTTCGCCGACGCCGAATTCCAGGCCGTGGCTAGCGCGGATCTTGTCCTCGATGGCAAAGGCCACCTCGGGGCGGTCGCGCAGGAACTGCTTGGCGTTCTCGCGGCCCTGGCCGATGCGCTCGTCACCATAGGAGTACCAGGCGCCCGACTTCTCGACCACGCCGGCCTTGACGCCAAGGTCGATCAGTTCGCCGACCTTGCTGATGCCCTCTCCGTACATGATGTCGAATTCGACCTGACGGAAGGGGGGCGCAACCTTGTTCTTGACCACCTTGACGCGGGTGGCGTTGCCCACGACCTCGTCGCGGTCCTTGACCGCGCCGGTGCGGCGGATGTCCAGACGAACCGAGGCATAGAACTTCAGCGCGTTGCCGCCGGTTGTGGTCTCGGGGTTGCCGAACATGACGCCGATCTTCATGCGGATCTGGTTGATGAAGATCACCATGCAGTTCGAACGCCCGATGCTAGCGGTCAGCTTGCGCATGGCCTGGCTCATCAGTCGGGCCTGGCTGCCCATCTGCATGTCACCCATGTCGCCCTCGATCTCGGACTTGGGCGTCAGCGCCGCGACCGAGTCTACCACGACCAGGCTGACCGCGCCCGACCGCACCAACGTGTCCACGATCTCAAGCGCCTGCTCGCCCGTGTCGGGCTGGCTGATCAGCAGTTCGTCCAGGTTCACGCCCAGCTTCTTGGCATATTGCGGGTCCAGCGCGTGTTCCGCGTCGACAAAGGCGCAGACGCCGCCCTTCTTCTGCTCCTCGGCCACGACATGCAGCGTCAGCGTCGTCTTGCCCGAGCTTTCCGGCCCGAAGATCTCGATGATCCGGCCCTTGGGCAGGCCGCCGATGCCAAGCGCGATGTCCAGACCCAACGACCCCGTCGAGGTCGCCTCGATCTCGGCCACCGGACTGTCCTTGCCCAGCTTCATGATCGAGCCCTTGCCGAACTGCCGTTCGATCTGGGCCAGGGCGCTGTCCAGCGCCTTCTGCTTGTCCGCCGCGCGTTTGTCCGTCATGTCGAAGATGCTCGCCTGTGCCATGTGATCCCCACGTTATTTCACAGCCCTCCGGGCGGGGCAATCAATTCGACCGACCGGATGTTCTTGTCTTGTTCACCACTAGATGCGTCATCCTTAACCGGTTTTCAAGGATGTTGTGGACGATTGTCGATTCGTCTGCGCCAGCATCGCGCGGACAGGGTTAACAAAGCGTTTACAGCCTTTGGCAGGCCCGCTATCCAACGCCTCCGTGCATCTGCAACACCATGATCGGACGACAGGCATGCTGATATTCTGGGACCAGAGACTGGTGTTTCTCGCCACGCCCAAGGCCGGCTCGACGGCGATCGAGGTTGCGCTCGAGTCGCTGGCCTCTGCGTCGCTGCTACGACCGGACGCGCTCAAGCACACTGATATCGCCACCTATCGCCGCTTCGTCGGCCCTTGGCTTTCCGCGCAGACCGGTGCGGATTTCACCACGGTCGCCCTGATGCGAGAGCCGGTGGACTGGCTGCGCAGCTGGTACCGCTTCAAGCTGCGCGACGATCACGACGATCCGCGCCATGCCATGGACGGCATCAGCTTTTCCGATTTCGCGGCGCGTTACGCCGCAGGCCAGCACCCCGAAATCGGCAGCCAGAGCGCTTTCCTGACGGACGGCGATCATCGCGTCGACTGCATCTTCCGCTATGAGGACATCGCCAGCTTCGTGGATTTCCTAGAGACGCGACTTGATTGCGCGATCGAGCTACCGCGCATCAACGTGCCGCCCAGTGTCGACGTCCATCTGCCGGAACCGGCCGAGGCGCAGCTGCGCCACGCCATGGCCCGCGATCTGGACGTCTACGCGTCCTTGTACAGCCGCGGCTGATCCGCGCGTCAGTGCAGCCGGTCGCTGCCCGATGGGCGCGTCAGCTGCATCTCGACCATCTGCGTCAGCTCGGTCAACGTGAACGGCTTGGCCAAGAACGATGCGTCTGCAATGGGCACCTGTCCGTCCACGAAGATGTCCTCGGTATATCCGGACATGAAGATGACCTTGGCGGAAGGCAGCATCCGCCGCCCCTCGCGGACCCAGGTGGGGCCGTCCATGCCGGGCATCACGACATCGGTGACGAAAATGTCGACCGGACCGTCGCGCCCTTCCAGAAGGCTCAGCGCGGCCTCTCCCGATCCGGCCTCAAGGACGTCATATCCCTTCAGCTTCAGGGCACGCGCGGCAAACGCGCGGACCGGCGCCTCGTCCTCGACCAGCAGCACGGTCGCCTTGGGGCCGGTCTGCAGCTGCGGGGTGGGCCGGGGCACCGGACGCGCGGCGGGAACTGCTGCGATCTGGGCGCGGGCATGGGCCGGGAAATAGAGCGAGAAGGTCGTCCCTTCGCTCAGCACGCTGTCACAGAAGATGAAACCGCCGGTCTGCTTGACGATGCCATAGGCCGTCGACAGGCCCAGCCCCGTCCCCTCGCCCGTGCGCTTGGTGGTGAAGAACGGCTCGAAGATCTTGCCAAGATGATCCGGCGCGATGCCGCAGCCGTGGTCGCGCACGATGATGCGGACATAGTCGCCCTTGGGCAGCGTGACCTGGTCGCGGGTCATCGCCTCGGACAGGTAAAGGTTTTCGGTGCGCACGGTGATGTCGCCGCCTTGCGGCATGGCATCGCGGGCGTTGACGACAAGGTTCATGATGACCTGCTCCAGTTGCCGCTTGTCGGCGCGGATGGCGCGCAGCGCCGGATCGTAGGTGATGGTCAGGCCCACCCGTTCCCCCACCAGCCGGTTCAGCAGGTGGGTCAGGTCGGCCAGCGTGTCTCGCAGGTCCAGCGTCTCCAGCCGCAGCGTCTGCTTGCGTGAAAACGCCAGCAGCTGTCCGACCAGCGCCGCCGCGCGGTTGGCGTTCTGGCTGATCTGGTCCAGGTCGGCATAATCCGGATCGCCCTTGTCGCGTTTGAGCATCAGCAGATCGCAATGCCCGCTGATCGCGGTCAGCAGGTTGTTGAAATCATGTGCGACGCCACCTGCCAGCTGGCCAATGGCCTGCATCTTCTGGCTTTGCACGAACTGCGCCTCCAGCGTCTTGAGGGCGCTGGCATCGGTCAGCACGGCGATCATGCGGCCAGCCTCTGCCGGGTCGCGCGCCAGCGACAGCTGGAAATAGCGGTCGCGCATCTCTCCCTGGCGGCTGTCGGGGTGGCGCAGGCGCAGCATTTCCGTTCCGTTGGTGGCGCGCCCGGCGCACATGTCGGAAAGCCAGTCCGCCAGCGGGCGTCCCGGCCCTTCCAGCAGTTCGGCCAGGTTCTGGCCCTCGTCCGCCAGCATGCCGTCCAGCAGATGACGCGCGGCGGCATTGGCGCGGCAGATGCGGCCGTCGGTCGCCAGACGCAGCAGCGCGACGGGAATGGCGTCGAAATCATCGGCGGGGGGCTGGTCCTCCTCCATCGCCAGGGCCAGTTCGAACCCATCGGGCTGGACCCCGGCGCGGTGCAGCGACCAGATCTGCAGCGGCGCGTCGGGCAGGCAGGACAGCGACAGGATCTCTCCCTCGGCCAGTTCCAGATCGGCATTGCCCACCCGCAGCGCACGGGCGGTCAGGTCGGCCAGCTGCCCTTCAGCATCGGCGCGCAGGCGCGCGATCAGCGACAGGACCGGGCGACCGGTCAGGTCCTCGAACTCGGTCCGGGCGGCCTCGTTCTGGAACAGCACCTGGCCGCGGGCATCGCACATCCAGATCGGGTCGGCGGCTGTCGCCACCTCTCCCCTGATGGCGCGCAGGGCCTTGCGGGCTGATAGTCCGCGCGCCAGGTGACCCACGGCGACCGCGCCCCCCAGCAGGTACCACGCCACCGCGACCGTCGAGGCAAGCACGGCCGCCGTCCCGGTCGCGGCGCCCGGTCGCGCCATCAGCACGGCCGCCCCCAGCACCATCGGCGCCAGCAGCAGCGGCAGCGCCGCCAGCGCCCCGCGCGGCAGGCCCGCCTGTTCGTCAAGATGCGCCATCGCGAATCGTCCCTTGTTCCGTCCGATCCTGCGCAGCGTAGCGCGGCTTTGCTTAAATTTGCGTTAACCCTGTCGCAGCTGGGCCAGAAAGAACCCGTCGCCCCCGGTCAGGGGTGTCCATGCCTGCTGGTCGATGCGCCGGAAACCGGGATGACGCGACAGGAACGCGTCCACCTGATCGCCGTTCTCGGCCTCAAGGAGGGAACAGGTCATGTAGGCCAGCAGACCGCCGGGCGCGACCAGTGCCGCCACCTGATCCAGGATGCGGGCCTGCAGCGCCACGAGGTCGCTCAACTGCGCCGCGGTCAGACGCCATTTCGCGTCGGGCGTCCGCCGCCATGTCCCTGATCCTGAACAGGGAACGTCGGCGACCACCAGGTCGAATGTCCCGCGCGGCTGCGTCTGGATCTGGACCTTGGCCCCCGCGCGGGCGGCACGGGCGGGCAGATCGGCCATGCGGGCCGGGGCCACGTCATGGGCGGACACCTGCATGCCCGGCTGCCGCGCGGCCAGGGCCAGCGCCTTGCCGCCGCCCCCCGCGCAATAGTCCAGGACCCGCAGGCCGGGCGCCAACGGCAGCCGCGCGCAGGCCATCTGCGGCGACAGGTCCTGCAACTCGACCAGGCCGTCCAGATAGGCGCTGGACCGCGCGACCAAGCGGTCGCCCGTCACGACCCGCAGGGCCGATGCAAGCTGGGGCGCGGCCTCGACCGTGATCCCGTCGGCCGCCAGCACCGCCGCCGCCTGTTCGGGCGTCGCGCGCGACCCGTTCACGCGCAGCCAGACCGGCGCACGCTGCGTCATGGCCAGCGCCACGGCATCGGCCTGATCGCCCAGGGCCTGCCGCCAGGCCGGGCGCAACCAGTCGGGCAGGTCGTCGGGCAGCGGGTCGGGGGGAACCACGGCGGCCTCGGCCCCCGTCAGGGGGGCCGGTGCGTGGCCTTCTCCGGTGAAGATCGCGTCCAGCGATGGACCGGATTGGCGGACATGGCCGATCATCAGCTCCCGCCCCGTCAGACCCCCGCCCAAGGCGGCAAGACTGTCGCGCTGCCGCAGGGCACCGAAGACCAGATCGCGCAGGGCGGCCCGGTCCCCCGACCCTGCAAAGCGGCTGGCACGCGACCAGCGCAACAGCGCCTGTTCCGCGGGGCTGCCGGCAAGGATCTGGTCCAGAACGGTTATGGCGGCGCTGATGCGGGCGGCGGGCGTCACGACGTCGCCAGTCCGAAAAGGGTTTGATGGGTCATGGGTGCCCTTGGCTGATCTGTCAGGTCATCTGCCTATCATGATGACGCGGGACCGGGCCAGCCCCATCAGCATTCCTGACGGTGTCGATCAGATAATCGAAATTTACCTGATGCGTTAACCAAGCTACTGTCCGGCCATGACGAATCGCCCGCGATGCGACCGGTCCGCGGCATGCCGCCGGACCGCCCGCATGGCCCGCAAGATGGAGATGATGATGGACGGCAACCCGATGAACAGCGCCGGCAAATGCCCTGTGATGCATGGCAGCCATACCTCGACCGCGGCGTCGAACACCGACTGGTGGCCCAGTGCGCTGAATTTCGACATCCTGCACCAGCATGACCGCAAAACGAATCCGCTTGGCCCCGATTTCAACTATCGCGAACAGCTGAAGTCGCTGGACGTCGAGGCGCTGAAGAACGACATCCGCGCCCTGATGACCGACAGCCAAGAGTGGTGGCCCGCCGACTGGGGCAGCTATGTCGGCATGTTCGCGCGCGTCACCTGGCATGCGGCGGGGTCCTATCGCTTGGGCGACGGTCGGGGCGGTGCGGGCACCGGCAACCAGCGTTTCGCGCCGCTGAACAGCTGGCCCGACAACAACAACACCGACAAGGGTCGCCGCCTGCTGTGGCCGATCAAGAAGAAGTACGGCAACAAGATCAGCTGGGCCGACCTGATCGTGCTGGCCGGGACCATCGCCTATGAGCAGGCAGGTCTGAAGACCTTCGGCTTTGCCTTTGGCCGCGAGGACATCTGGCATCCCGAGAAGGACATCTACTGGGGCGCCGAGAAGGAGTTCCTGGAGGGGTCTGAAAGCCGCTATGCGGACGTGACCAAGCCCGACACGATGGAGAACCCCCTGGCCGCCGTGCAGATGGGGCTGATCTACGTGAACCCCGAGGGCGTGAACGGTCAGCCCGACCCGGCAGCCACCGCCCAGCACATCCGCGAGACCTTTGCCCGGATGGCCATGAACGACGAGGAGACCGTCGCCCTGACCGCCGGCGGCCACACCATCGGCAAGAGCCACGGCAACGGCCGGGCCGAGAATATGGGGGCCGAGCCAGAAGGCGCGGCGCTGCACGAGCAGGGCCTGGGCTGGAACGCGCAGGAAGGCCGCCGCGGCATCGGCCGCGACCAGATGGTCAGCGGCATCGAGGGCGCCTGGACCAGCAACCCCACCAAGTGGGACATGGGCTATTTCGACATGCTGTTCGGCCATGAGTGGGAGCTGCGCAAGTCGCCCGCAGGCGCCTGGCAGTGGGAGCCCGTGGACATCAAGCCCGAGGACATGCCCGCCGATGTCGAGGATCCATCGATCCGGACCATGCCGATCATGACCGACGCGGACATGGCGATGAAGGTGGACCCCGTCTATCGCGCCATCTGCGAGAAGTTCATCGCCGATCCGGCAAGCTTCGACGACGCCTTCGCCCGCGCCTGGTTCAAGCTGACCCACCGCGACATGGGTCCCAAGGCACGCTATGTCGGGCCCGACGTGCCGTCCGAGGACCTGATCTGGCAGGATCCGGTTCCAGCGGGCCGGACCGATTACGACGTCGAGGGCCTCAAGGCGCGGATCGCGGCGACCGACCTGACCGTGGCCGAAATGGTGGCGACGGCCTGGGACAGCGCGCGGACCTTCCGCGGGTCCGACCTGCGCGGCGGTGCCAACGGCGCCCGCATCCGTCTGGCCCCGCAGAAGGACTGGGCCGGCAACGAACCCGAGCGTCTGGCCCGCGTCCTGTCCGTCCTGCAGCCCATCGCCGATGAGGCCGGCGTGCCACTGGCCGATGTCATCGTGCTGGCCGGCAATGTCGGCATCGAGAAGGCCGCGCAGGCGGCGGGCCACGCGATCACCGTGCCCTTTGCCCCCGGCCGCGGCGACGCGACCGAAGAGCAGACCGATGCGGCATCCTTCGACGCGCTGGAGCCGGTGCATGACGGGTTCCGCAACTGGCTGAAGGCCGATTTCGCCGTCAACGCCGAGGAACTGCTGCTGGATCGTGCGCAGCTGCTGGGCCTGACCGCGGCCGAGATGACCGTCCTTCTTGGCGGGCTGCGGGTGATCGGCGCCAACCATGGCGGGTCCAAGCTGGGCGTGCTGACTGACCGCGAAGGCGCGCTGACGCAGGACTTCTTCGTCAACCTGACGGACATGGCCAACCGCTGGACCAAGGCCCAAGGCGACGCCGAGGTCTATGAGATCCGCGACCGCAAGACCGACGCCGTCCGCTGGCAGGCGTCGCGCGTGGACGTGACCGTGGGCTCGAACTCGATCCTGCGCAGCTATGCCGAGGTCTATGCCCAGGACGACAACGCCGAGAAGTTCGTTCGTGATTTCGTCGCCGCCTGGGTCAAGGTGATGAACGCCGACCGATTCGACATCGCGGCCTGATCCGGCAGGGGCGCATCCGTGCGCCCCGACCGACCATGACAAAGGCGGCCCCCTTGCGGGGGCCGCCTTTTCGCTGTGATGCCGATGTTCAGCCCAGACGGTAGTTCGGGCTTTCGCGCGTGATCTGCACGTCGTGGACGTGGCTTTCCTTCAGCCCTGCCCCGGTGATGCGGACGAACTGGCAGTTGGTGCGCATCTCGGCGACAGTGGCACAGCCGGTATAGCCCATCGCGGCGCGCAGGCCGCCGACCAGCTGGTGCACCACGGCGTTGGCCGTCCCCTTGTAGGGCACCTGCCCCTCGATCCCCTCGGGGACCAGCTTGTCGCTGGCCGCGTCCTTCTGGAAATAGCGGTCGGCCGATCCGCGCGCCATCGCGCCCAGCGAGCCCATCCCGCGATAAGACTTGAAGCTGCGGCCTTGGTAAAGGATCACCTCCCCGGGGCTTTCGTCGGTGCCGGCGATGGCGCTGCCGACCATGGCGCAGCTGGCGCCCGCGGCGATGGCCTTGGCGAAATCGCCGCTGAACTTGATGCCGCCGTCAGCGATGATCGGGATGTCGCCCGCACCGGCCACGGCATCCATGATCGCGGTCAGCTGCGGCACTCCCACGCCCGCCACGATCCGCGTGGTGCAGATCGAGCCCGGCCCGATGCCGACCTTGACCGCATCCGCGCCTGCGCCGATCAGCGCGCGCGTGGCCTCGGTCGTGGCGACGTTGCCGGCAACCACCTGCACGCCCTCGCGGAACGCCTTGACCCGTTCGACCGCGCGCGCGACGCCTGCGGAATGGCCGTGGGCCGTGTCGATCACGACCATGTCCACGCCGGCCTCGATCAACGCGCAGCTGCGCTCGAAGCCCTCGTCGCCCACGGTGGAGGCTGCGGCCACGCGCAGGCGGCCCAGGTCGTCCTTGCAGGCCTGCGGGTTCAGCACGGCCTTTTCGGTATCCTTCAGCGTCAGAAGGCCGGTCAGCTTGCCCGACCCGTCGGTGACCAGCAGCTTTTCGATCCGGCGCGCCTTCATTAGGCTGATCGCCTCGGCCCGGTCGGCCGGTTCGCGCAGGATGGCCAGGTTGTCCGACGACATCATGGCTCGCACCGGGGTGCGCATGTCGCTGGCGAACCGCATGTCGCGGTTGGTCACGATCCCCAGCACGCGCCCGTCCGCATCGACGACCGGAAAGCCGGTGACGTTGTATCGGTCCTGCAGCGCCTTGGCATCGGCCAGGGTCTGGTCCGGCGTCAGGGTGATCGGGTTGTAGACGATGCCGCTCTCGAACCGCTTGACGCGGCGGACCTCGTCGGCCTGCTGCTCGGTCGTCAGGTTGCGGTGGATCACGCCCATGCCGCCGGCCTGCGCCATCGCTATGGCCATGCGGCTTTCGGTGACCGTGTCCATAGCGGATGACAGCAGCGGAATGTTCATCCGGATCGACCGGGTGACATGGGTGGTCACGTCAGCGGTCGAGGGAAGCACCGTCGATGCTGCCGGAACCAAAAGAACGTCGTCGAATGTGAGGGCCTCACGAATCTGCATGGGGGGTGTCCTTGCGGCAATCTCGTTTGGCAGTTTCCCCTTTCACGCCCTGTCCACTTTGTCCAGCCCGCACGCAGGCGTTGCACGGACGACACGGCATACGGGCAGACATGACGCGGACGTCACGTCAGCGTGTTTGAGTAATTGATCGATAACGTTCGTGCGCTACGGTGGGTTCCGGGGGCGGTTCGCCCGACCGAGGGAGGATGACATGAAATTCGCAATCACGAGCATGGCCGCGCTGCTGGCGGGAACCGCGCCACTGCTGGCCGGGGGGATCGAACGCGCGCCCCAGTCACTGAACATCCTGTTCGAACAGGGCAATTACGCGGAACTCAGCTTCGGCGGCGCCGACCCGACCGTCGAAGGCCCGGACAGCCCTCCCGTGGGCGCACCGATCCCGCAGCGTAACACGGGTGACGTGGCAAACGGCTATGGGTTCGTGGGCCTGGGCTACAAGCACCAGTTCAACGACGCGCTGTCGGCCGCATTGATCATCGAACAACCCTTCGGCGCGGACGTGACCTACACCCCTGCCGCCGATGGGGGATCGTTCCTGCTGGGCGGCACCCGCGCGCGCGTCGATTCGACGACCGTGACCGCCCTGATGCGCTACAAGCTGCCCAACAACCTGTCGTTCCATGGCGGCCTGCGCGGCTCGCGCGCCGATGCCGAAGTGACGCTGAGCGGCGCGGCCTATGGTCCGATCAGCGGCTACAACGTGCAGTTGGACCAGGACTGGGGCGTCGGCTTCGTGGTCGGCGCCGCCTATGAGATTCCCGACATCGCGGGTCGCGTCTCGCTGACCTACAACTCCAAGGTCGAACATCAGTTCGACACGGTCGAGAGCGTGAATGGCACCATCCTGGGACGTTCCACCACGACCGTCGACACCCCGGAATCGCTGACCCTCGAAGCGCAGACCGGCGTCGCTGCGGACACGCTGGTCTTCGGCAGCATCCGCTGGGTCAACTGGTCGGAGTTCACCGTGAACCCGCGCATCTTCTCCCGCGCACCCACCGCGACGGATCCGCTGGGCTTCAACGTCACGGACGGCCTCGTGTCGCTGGAGGACACGACGACCTATACGCTCGGCGTCGGTCGCAAGTTCAACGAGACATGGTCCGGCTCCGCAGCGCTTGTCTACGAGCCGGAGAACGACGATCTGGTCTCGCCCCTGGCGCCGACCAACGGTCGCCTCGGCCTGACGCTGGCCGCCGTCTACACCATGGACAACATGAAGATCACCACGGGGATCAACTACTCCAAGCTGGGCGACGCGCGTCCCCAGACCGGCGGCGAACCCCGTGCACAGATGGAAGACAGCGACCTGCTGGGGATTGGCATCCGCATCGGCTACAGCTTCTGATCGCCGCCTGACCTTAGGTCACCGATCGGCCCTGTCTCCGCGACAGGGCCGTTTTTCGTTGGACGGCAACCCTGTGGTGGTGGGCGGCGACATCGTCCAAACGCCCCTGCGCGGGGGATAGGCCGACGATGCGCAACGAACTGGCGGAATGCCGCGACGGTGGGGGGTCCGGGGGGCTGGCCCCCCGGCCTGCGCGGGACGCAGAGGGTCCTGCGCGACGCGGCGTGGTACGCCCGTGCGGTCGGCCTCTTTCCATGCCGCATGCATGCGATTACCTAGGGGCCGAGCAGGGAAAGGGCATGGGATGATCTATGGCAGCGCGGATGAATGGCGGGCCGCCGCGGGCAAGCGGGTCGTGCTTTTCGGCATGTCCGGCCTGGGCAAGACCTATCTGGCCTCGATGCTGCGGGACACGGGCGACTGGTTCCACTACAGCGTCGATTACCGGATCGGCACGCGCTACATGGGTGAATACATCGCCGACAATTTCAAGCGCGAGGCGATGAAGGTGCCGTTTCTGCGCGAATTGCTGATGTCTGACAGCGTGCATATCGCCAGCAACATCACCTTCGACAACCTGGCGCCGCTGTCCACCTATCTGGGCAAGCCCGGCAGCCCGTCGCGCGGGGGACTGCCCTTCGACGCCTATTGCCAGCGTCAGGACCAGCATCGCCGGGCCGAGATCGCCTCGCTTCTGGACACCCGACATTTCATGGACCGCGCCGGCGACATCTACGGCACGCCGCATTTCGTCTGCGACAGCGGCGGCTCGATCTGCGAGGTCGTGGATCCGGACGATCCCGACGACCCGGTCCTGACCGCCCTGTCGCGCGACCTGCTGCTGGTCTGGATCAAGGGCAGCGACGCGCATACCGCCGAACTGGTCCGCCGTTTCGACCGCGCGCCGAAGCCGATGTATTACCAGCCGCAGTTCCTGGAACGCGCCTGGATCGCCTATCGCGTGGAAAAGGGGCTGGAAGCTGACCAGGTGAACCCCGATGACTTCATCCGCTGGACCTATGCCCGGGCGCTGGCGCATCGCCAGCCGCGCTATGAGGCGATGGCCCGGCGCGGCGTCACCATCCTGGCCGAGGAGGTGGCGCAGATCCGCACCCCTGACGATTTCACCGACCTGATCGCGACCGCCATCGCGCGCAAGGATAGCTGACATGCCCATCACGTTGAATGAAAGCCTGCCCGCCTATCGCATCCTGTCCCAGGAAGGGGTGATGGTCATGTCGCCGGGTCGTGCAGCGACCCAGGACATCCGTCCTCTGCGCATCGCGCTGCTGAACCTGATGCCCAAGAAGATCCAGACCGAGAACCAGTTCGCCCGGCTGATCGGCGCCACGCCGCTGCAGATCGACTTTCAGCTGATCCGCATGTCGGACCATGAAAGCCGCAACACCGCCGCCGACCACATGGAAAGCTTCTATCGACCGTTCCGCGACGTCGAGGCCAGCGGAGAGAAGTTCGACGGCCTGGTCATCACCGGCGCTCCGATCGAGCATCTGCCATTCGAGGACGTGACCTATTGGGACGAACTGACCCGCGTCTTTGCCTGGACGCAGACCCATGTGCATTCGACCTTCGGGGTCTGCTGGGGCGGCATGGCGATGGCGGCGCATTTCCACGGCCTGCCCAAGCACCCCCTGCCCGCCAAGGCGTTCGGCTGTTTCCGGCACACCAATCTGGCGCCGGCATCGCCCTATCTGCGCGGGTTCTCGGACGAGGTGCTGGTCCCGGTCAGCCGCTGGACCGAGGTGCGTCAGGACGACGTGGACGCCCGCCCTGCGCTGACCACCCTGCTGGCCAGCGCCGATGTCGGGCCGTGCCTGCTGGCCGATCCGGGGCATCGTGCCCTCTATGTCTTCAACCATTTCGAATATGACAGCACCACGCTCAAGGAGGAATACGACCGGGACGTCGCGGCGGGGAAACCGGTGAACGTGCCCGCCAACTATTATCCCGGCGACGATCCGACGCGGGCGCCCGCGAACCGCTGGCGCAGCCATGCGCACCTGCTCTACGGTAACTGGATCAACGAGATCTATCAGACGACATGGTACGACATGTCGCGCATCGGAGAGGGCTGAGCACATGGGCGCCGAACTGCCGGACCTGCCGCTGGTGGGCAAGATCACCGCCTATCTGCAGGACGAGGCCCCCGCGCCGATCCGCAAGGCGGTTCAGAAGGGGTCGTCCAAGGACATCCTGGACCCGGACTTCCCCTACAGCGCAGAGATGCCCAAGGCGGAATACGAACCGCAGATGGCTGCATTGCAGATGCAGCTGGTTCGCATGATGCATGATGTGATCGACAGCGGAAAGCGGCTGGTGGTCCTGTTCGAGGGGCGCGACGCCGCCGGCAAGGGCGGCACGATCGAGCGCGTGCGCGAAAACCTGAACCCCCGGTCGGCCAGCATCGTGGCCCTGCCCAAACCGAACGAGCGCGAGGCGGGCCAGTGGTATTTCCAGCGCTATGTCGACTGGCTGCCCGGCGCCGGAGAGATCGCCCTGTTCGACCGCAGCTGGTACAACCGCGGCGTAGTCGAACGGGTCTTCGGCTTTTCGACCGACACGCAGCGCGCGGCGTTCTTTCGCCAGCTGCCGGGGTTCGAACAGATGCTGGTCGACGACGGGATCATCCTGGTCAAGCTGTGGCTGAACGTGGGCCGCGCCGAACAGCTGCGGCGTTTCTTGGACCGCGAAAAGGACCCGCTGAAGCAGTGGAAGCTAAGCGGCATCGACGTGGACGGGCTGGCCCGGTGGGACGACTATACCGCGGCGATCCGCGACACGCTGGCGGCGTCCCATTCGCCGATCGCGCCCTGGACCGTGATCCGGTCGGACGACAAGCGCCGCGCCCGGATCGCCGCGATCCAGACCATTCTGGGCGCGGTCGATTATGCGGGCAAGGATCCGGCCGCCATCGGAACGCGCGACCCCCTGATCGCCGGCGGGCCGGAACTGCTGCGCGACTGATCTTGGCGCGCGCGCGCCCACGTGCCAGAACCCGACCGGAACATCCTGGGAGGGGATCATGGATCTGTCGAACTGCCGCGCCGTCGTGACCGGGGGCGCATCGGGCCTGGGTGCCGCCACCGCGGCGCATTTCCGCGACATGGGGGCGCAGGTCACCGTGCTGGACCGCGACCCGGCGGGCGCCGAAGCCGCATCCGCCATCGGCGCGCATTATGCCGTGACCGACGTCACCGACGAGGCCAGCGTGACGGCGGCGCTGGATCATGCCGTGGCGCGGATGGGGGGCATCGATGTCTGCGTGAACTGCGCGGGCGTGGTGGTGGGCGAAAAGACCCTGGGCCGCGACGGTCCGCACCGGCTGGACAGCTTTCGCCGCACGATCGAGGTCAACCTGATCGGCAGCTTCAACGTGCTGCGCCTGGCCGCCGAACGCATGGCCGCGAACGGGCGTGCCCAGAACGGCGTGATCGTGAACACGGCGTCCATCGCCGCCTTTGACGGGCAGAAGGGCCAGGCCGCCTATGCCGCCTCCAAGGCCGGTATCGCGGGCATGACGCTGCCGCTGGCGCGCGATCTGGCGGGACAGGGCATCCGCGTCTGCGCCATCGCGCCCGGCATCTTTGGCACGCCCATGCTCAAGGGCCTGCCCGCGGACGTGCAGGACAGCCTGGCGGCCGAGGTGACCTATCCCAAGCGGCTTGGCGATCCGACCGAATTCGCGCGGACCTGCGCCTTCATCGTCCAGAACGACTATCTGAACGGAGAGACGATCCGCGTCGACGGCGCATTGCGGATGCGCTAGGCACACAGGCCCATCACGGGCGCGCGAAACCCTTGCGCGCGCCCGCAGCCCGCCTTAGCGTTGTCGCAAATCCGACAACAGAGAGGCCAGTTTTTCATGCGCTTGCTGACCACCACCATCCTGGCCGCGGCGGCCCTGCCCGCCTATGCCGCCGACCGCGAACTGACGGTTTTCGATTGGGCCGGGTTCGAGGAGCCCTCGATCTTCCAGGCCTATGTGGACAAGCACGGCGACAGCCCGACCTATGCCTTCTACGGCGATGACGACGAAGCATTCCAGAAGGTCGCGTCGGGTTTCAAGGCGGACGTGATCCATCCCTGCAGCCAGATGGTCGGCAAGTACCGCGATGCCGGTCTGATCGAGCCTTGGGACACGTCGCGCATCCCGAACTTCGAGCAGATCGAGGAGCGGTTCCTGGACAGCGAGGTGTTCCGCGACGATCAGGGCGTGTGGTTCATCCCCACCGACTGGGGCGCCACCGCCATAGCCTACAACACCGAGACCGTGCCTGCCGAGGACGTGGCCAGCCTTGGCGTCTTCACCAACCCGAAATACCAGGGCCGCACCTCGCTGCCCGACAGTTCGGACGATGTCTGGGCGCTGGCCTATCTGGCGACCGGCGTGACCGACTGGTCCGAGGTGACCGACGAACAGTTCCAGGCCGCCGCCGCCTGGCTGCGCGAGGCGCATGCCAATGTCGCGGCCTACTGGGCCGACCCGTCCGAGCAGGCACAGCTGATGGCGTCGGGTGCGGTGGACGTGGCCTGGTCATGGAACGACGGTGTCGTCTATCTGCAGGCCGACAACTATCCGGTGGGCTTTCAGCGTGAGCCGGCGGAAGGGTCGTCGACCTTCTTCTGCGGCTACGTGAACGTCAAGGACGGTCCGGGCAGCGAAGACAAGGTCTATGACTTCATCAACGCCTGGCTGGAGCCGTCGGCCGCCAAGGCGCTGCTGGACACGATCGGTTATGGCCATACCTCGGCCGCGGCCATGGCGACCATTGCCGACGAACCCGCCGTCGCCGAAGGTCTGGCCGAGATCGACGCACCGGTCCTGGCCCAGACCCCGAATGACCCCGAACTGCGTCAGCGCCAGTTGGCTGAGTTCGAGAAGATCAAGGCCGGCTTCTGATCCCGGTCAGGGACCGCGCAAGAAACCTGTCAGAGGGCGATCACGATCTGGTCGCCCTGCTGCATGATCGGGACCGCATCCAGTCCGCATTCCGCACCGGCCACGACGCTGCCGGTCGACTTGTCGAAGCTTGCGCCATGTGCGGTGCACAGCAGCCGCAATCCATCCGCCGAAAGCAGCGTATCACTGCGGTAATCCAGCGGCAGGTACTGATGCGGACAGGCGTTCACATAGGCACGCAGCACGTCGCCGTCGCGCAGCACGATCATCGGAAACGACCCTCGGTCGGTTGTGACAGTCAGCGGATGGACGCCGGTGATCCGGGTCGCCGCGCAGACGTGCGTGCCAGGCGCCGGGGCGGTGCTGTAATCGGTCCAGGCCATGATCATCGGCGCGGCGGCCTCCCCGCCGCCGCGCCGCTCCTCCCTACTCGGCCGGGGTGGCGTCGAGAACGCCACGCCGGATCTGGTCTTCCTCGATGGACTCGAACAGGGCGCGGAAATTGCCCTCTCCGAACCCGTCGTCGCCCTTGCGCTGGATGAACTCGAAGAAGATCGGGCCGATCACCGTCTTCGAGAAGATCTGCAGCAGGATGCGCGTCTCTCCGCCACCCACGACGCCTTCGCCGTCGATAAGGATGCCGCGCGCCTTCATGCGGTCCAGCGGTTCGTCATGGTCCTTCACGCGGCGGTGCGACATCTCGTAATAGGTGTCGGGGGGGCCGGGCATGAACTCCATCCCGGCCTCGGCAATGCGGTCGGTCCCCGCATAGATGTCGTTCGAGGCGATGGCGATGTGCTGGATTCCCTCGCCCTTGTATTCGCGCAGGTATTCCTCGATCTGGCTGTGATCGTCGGTGCTCTCGTTGATCGGGATGCGGATCTTGCCGCAGGGCGATGTCAGGGCGCGGCTGACCAGACCGGTCTGCTTGCCCTTGATGTCGAAGAAGCGGATCTCGCGAAAGTTGAACGTGTCGTGATAGAACTTGTACCACGTGTCCATGTTGCCCCGGATCACGTTGTGGGTCAGGTGATCCAGATAGAAGAAGCCGAACCCTTCGGGGCGCGGGTCTGTCTCGCCGATCCAATTGTAATCCGCGTCATAGGCACTGCCCGCGTCCCCATAGCGGTCGATGAAATACAAAAGCGACCCGCCGATCCCCAGGACAGCCGGTGCCTCGATCGACTTGCCGGGCCCGGTGTATTCGGTGGCGCCAAGCTCAAGCGCGCGCTTCAGCGCGACCTGCGCGTCCACCACCCGCCACGCCATGGCCGGCGCGCAGGGGCCGTGTTCCGCGACAAAGCCGGCTGCATGGCTGTCCGCCTCGGCATTCAGCAGATAGTTGATGTCGCCCTGACGATAGAGCGTGATCGCCTTGGTCTTGTGGGTCGCCACGGGGGCGAACCCCATCTGCCGGAAGATGCGGTCCAGGACGGCCGGATCCGGATGGGCATATTCGACAAACTCGAACCCATCCGTTCCCGCGGGGTTGGCGGCACTTATCGTGGCCTTGGGGGCATCGTGGGGAAAGGGTCCCATGGCATTCCTCCTGATTGTTGCCACCATGATGCGCGTGGGCCGCTGCAATGTGCTTGCAAAGAGGATCACCCTGCGGCCAGAATTGCACGAAACGCGCATTGATTGCGCAATTGACGCATGGGTGATGCATGGACCGGTTCGACAGTGCAATCTTGTCTGCCCTGCAGCGCGACGGGGCTCTCAGCAACGCCGCATTGGCACAGATGGTGGGCCTGTCCGCCAGCCAGATCTCGCGCAGGCGCGCGGCCCTGGAGGAGGCCGGCGTGATAGAGGGCTATGCCGCGCGGCTGTCGGCCGCCAAATTGGGGCACGGGTTCCGGGCGGTGATCCGCGTCAACCTGCGCGGCCATGGCCAGGGACGCGAGGACGAATTCGCCCGCTTCGTGGCGGCACAGCCGATGATCCGGCAGGCGTTCTCGGTATCCGGCGATGCCGATTACGTTCTGGACGTGCGCGCCCGAGACCTGGAGGCCTTTGCCGATTTCGTCCATCGCCACCTGCTGCCGCACCCGCAGGTGGCGCAGGTCCGCTCCGAGATCGTTCTGAAGACGCTCAAGGATGAAGGCGGCGTTCCGGTCTGACCATGCGCCGCACTCATGATCTTGTCGAATACTATGAATTTGCCGATGAGACGCGGAACGCCTATATCACGAGCTGAAACCGAAAGGCCTGATCCCATGTCCCTGCCCCCATCCCCCGCCTTTGCGGCCCTGAACAAGGCCGCATCCGAACGCATCCTGATCCTGGACGGCGCGATGGGCACGCAGATCCAGGCCCTTGGCCTGGGAGAGGACGATTATACCGGCCACGGGTCCGGTCATGTCTGCCGTCATCACACCGACCACCCCCAGCAGGGCAACAACGACCTGCTGATCCTGACCCAGCCCGAGGCGGTCGAGGAGATCCATTACCGCTATGCGATGGCCGGCGCCGACATCGTCGAGACCAATACCTTTTCCGCGACCACCATCGCGCAGGCCGATTATGGTCTGGGCGAGGCCGTCCACGACCTGAACGTCGAGGGTGCCCGCGTCGTCCGCCGTGCACTGGACCGCGCGACGGCCCAGGACGGGCGGGCCCGTTTCGTCGCAGGCGCCATCGGGCCGACGAACCGCACCGCATCGATGAGCCCGGACGTCAACGACCCCGGATACCGCGCCGTGACGTTCGAGGACCTGCGTGCCGCCTATCTGCAGCAGGCCAAGGGTCTGATCGCCGGCGGTGCCGACATCCTGCTGATCGAGACGATCTTCGACACGCTGAACGCCAAGGCCGCGATCTTTGCCTGCATCCAGGCGATGGAGGAACACGGCCAGCGTCTTCCCATGATGATCTCGGGCACGATCACCGACGCGTCGGGGCGGACCCTGTCGGGCCAGACGCCGACCGCCTTCTGGCATTCCGTCCGCCATGCGAACCCCTGGACCATCGGCCTGAACTGCGCGCTTGGTGCCTCGGCCATGCGGCCGCATCTGGTCGAGCTGTCGGGCGTGGCCGACACGCTGATCTGTGCCTATCCCAATGCCGGCCTGCCCAACGCCTTCGGCCAGTATGACGAAGGCCCCCACGACACCGCCCCGCAGGTCGCCGAATTCGCGCGCGCGGGGCTGGTCAACGTGGTTGGCGGCTGCTGCGGCACCACGCCCGATCATATCCGCGCCATCGCCGATGCCGTGGCCCCCTTCGCCCCCAGAAAGGTGCCCGCCTATGCCTGATCGTTACCTGCGCCTGTCGGGCCTGGAGCCCTTTGTCCTGACGCCGGACATCCCCTTCGTGAACGTTGGCGAACGCACCAACGTCACCGGCTCCGCCCGTTTCCGCAAGCTGATCAAGGAACGCGACTATGCCACCGCGCTGGAGGTCGCCCGCGATCAGGTCGAGAACGGCGCCCAGATCATCGACATCAACATGGATGAGGGCCTGATCGATTCAAAGGCCGCGATGGTCGAATACCTGAACCTGCTGGCGGCCGAACCTGACATCGCGCGCGTGCCGATCATGATCGACAGCTCCAAATGGGAGGTGATCGAGGCCGGCCTGCAATGCGTGCAGGGCAAGCCGGTCGTCAACTCGATCAGCATGAAGGAGGGCGAGGAGCAGTTCCGCCATCAGGCGCGACTGTGCCTGGCCTATGGCGCGGCGGTCGTGGTCATGGCCTTCGACGAGCAGGGCCAGGCCGACACCGCCGCCCGCAAGATCGAGATCTGCCAGCGCGCCTACGACATCCTGGTGAACGAGGTGGGCTTTCCACCCGAGGACATCATCTTCGACCCCAACATCTTCGCGGTGGCCACGGGCATCGAGGAGCACAACAACTACGGCGTCGACTTCATCGAGGCGACGCGCTGGATTCGCCAGAACCTGCCCCATGCGCATGTGTCGGGCGGCGTATCGAACCTGTCTTTCAGCTTCCGCGGCAACGAGCCGGTGCGCGAGGCGATGCATGCCGTGTTCCTCTATCACGCCATCAAGGCGGGGATGGACATGGGCATCGTCAATGCGGGCCAGCTGGCCGTCTATGACCAGATCGACCCCGATCTGCGCGAGGCCTGCGAGGATGTCGTCCTGAACCGCCGCCCCGACGGCACCGAACGCCTGCTGGAGATCGCCGAGCGGTTCCGCGGCGACGGTCAGGGGGCCAAGCGCGAAAAGGACCTGTCCTGGCGCGAATGGCCGCTGGACAAGCGGCTGGAACATGCCCTGGTCAACGGCATCACCGAATATATCGAATCCGACACCGAAGAGGCCCGGCAGGCTGCCGAACGTCCGCTGCACGTGATTGAAGGCCCGCTGATGGCGGGGATGAACGTGGTGGGCGATCTGTTCGGCGCGGGCAAGATGTTCCTGCCGCAGGTGGTGAAATCCGCCCGCGTGATGAAGCAGGCCGTGGCCGTCCTTCTGCCCTACATGGAGGAGGAAAAGCGCCTGTCCGGCGGGACAGAGCGCGAGACCGCGGGCAAGATTCTGATGGCGACCGTCAAGGGCGACGTCCATGACATCGGCAAGAACATTGTCGGCGTCGTGCTGGCCTGCAACAATTTCGAGGTCATCGACCTGGGCGTGATGGTCCCGGCACAGAAGATCCTGCAGGTTGCCCGCGACGAGAACGTGGACATCGTCGGCCTGTCCGGCCTGATCACCCCGTCCCTGGACGAGATGGTGCACCTGGCCTCCGAGATGGAGCGCGAGGGAATGGACATTCCCCTGCTGATCGGTGGCGCCACGACATCCAAGATCCACACGGCGGTCAAGATCTCGCCCCGCTACACGCGCGGCCAGGCGGTCTATGTGACCGACGCCAGCCGGGCCGTGGGCGTCGCCTCCAACCTGCTGTCGACCGACCGCAAGGCCGCCTATGTCGACGAGATCCGGGCCGACTATGCCGCCGTCGCCGACCGGCACGAGCGGTCCGAGGCATCGAAATCGCGCCTGCCGCTGGCCAAGGCGCGCGACAATGCGCTGAAGATCGATTGGAGCGGCTATGTGCCCACCGCGCCGACCTTCACCGGTGCGCGGGTGATCCAGGATTGGGACCTGGCCCAGATCGCGCGCTATATCGACTGGACGCCGTTCTTCCAGACCTGGGAGCTGAAGGGCGTCTATCCGCGTATCCTTGACGACGAAAAGCAGGGCGAGGCCGCCCGCCAGCTGTTCACCGAGGCGCAGGAGATGCTGGCCCGGATCATCGACGGCCAATGGTTCAAGCCGCGCGCCGTGGTCGGTTTCTGGCCCGCGAACGCGGTCGGCGACGACATCCGCCTGTTCACCGGCGACGATCGGTCGGAAACGCAGGCCATGCTTCACACGCTGCGCCAGCAGGTCACCAAGCGTGGCGACCGGCCCAACGTGGCCCTGTCCGACTTCGTGGCGCCCGAAGGCATCCCCGACCATGTCGGCGGTTTCGTCGTCACGGCAGGCCCCGAGGAGGCAGAGATCGCCGCACGCTATGAACGCGCCAACGACGACTACGGCGCGATCATGGTCAAGGCGCTGGCTGACCGTATCGCCGAGGCGATGGCCGAGATGCTGCACGAACGCGTGCGGCGCGACTATTGGGGCTATGCCAAGGAGGAGGGCTTTGCGCCGGAGGAACTGGCGGCGGAACCCTATACCGGCATCCGTCCCGCGCCGGGCTATCCGGCCCAACCCGACCACACCGAAAAGCTGACGCTTTTCAAGTTGCTGGACGCGGAAGCTGCGACCGGCGTGACGCTGACGGAAAGCATGGCGATGTGGCCGGGATCGTCGGTTTCGGGCCTCTATATCAGCCATCCCGACAGCTATTACTTTGGCGTCGCCAAGATCGAAGAGGATCAGGCCCGCGATTACGCCGCGCGCAAGGGCTGGACCCTGGACGAGGCCGAACGTTGGCTGGCCCCGGTCCTCAACTATACCAAGCGTCAGGCAGAGGCCGACGCGGCATAAGGAAAGGCCCGCATCGCTGCGGGCCTTTCTTTGTCAGGCGCGCAGCATCTGGCGGCCCAAGATGTGATCGGCGGCCTTTTCGCCGGTCATGATCGACGGGCCGTTCAGATTGCCGTTGGTGATGCGTGGAAAGATCGAGCTGTCTGCCACGCGCAAACCCTCGACCCCGATCACGCGCAGTTCGGGGTCCACGACCGCGTCGGGATCGCTGGCCGTACCCATGCGGGCAGTACCGCAGGGATGATAGGCCGATTCCGCATGTTCGCGGATGAACGCGTCGATCTGTTCATCGGTCTGCACGGCATCGCCCGGCTGGATCTCGTCGCCGCGATATTCCTTGAACGCGGGGGCGTCAAAGATGCGGCGCGTATGGCGGACGCATGCCCGGAACTCCTCCCAATCCTCGGGTTGGGACATGTAGTTGAAGCGGATCTCGGGCGCCACGGACGGGTCGCCCGATGCCAGCCGGATGGTGCCGCGCGATTTCGACCGCATCGGCCCCACATGGGCCTGGAACCCATGACCCTTGGCCGCCGATTTCCCGTCATAACGGACCGCCAGCGGCAGGAAGTGATACTGGATGTCGGGATAGTCCTTGGCATCCGACGACCGGATGAAACCGCAGCTTTCGAACTGGTTCGATGCGCCAAGGCCGGTCTTCTGCAGCAGCCATTCGACACCCACGCGGCCTTTGCCCAGCAGGTTGTAATAGGTATACAGCGTCACCGGCTTCAGCGACTTGTACTGCATGTAGATCTCAAGATGGTCCTGCAGGTTGCCCCCGACGCCGGGACGATCCGCAAGCGGCGTGATGCCATGCTGGCGCAGGTGATCCGCAGGCCCGATGCCCGACAGCATCAGCAACTTGGGCGTGTTGATGGTGCTGGCCGAGATGATGACCTCGCGGTTCGCCAGAACGGCCTCGACCTTGCCGTTGCGTTCGATTTCAACGCCATAGGCGCGTTTACCTTGAAACAGGATGCGGTTCGCCAGACCGCGCACGACGGTCAGCAGGCCGGTCTTTTTCGCGGGACGCAGATAGGCATTGGCGGCGGACCAGCGGCGGCCCTTCCAGATGGTGGCCTCCATCGGGCCGAAACCCTCCTGCTGGGTGCCGTTGTAATCGTCCGTGCGTGGCCATCCTGCCTGGTGACCCGCCTCGATGAAGGTGTTGAACAACGGGTTCTTGCGCTTGCCGCGGGTGATGTGCAGCGGGCCGCTGGTGCCACGCACCGGCGACGTGCCGCCGTGCCAGGTCTCCATCCGCTTGAAATACGGCAGGACGCCCGCATAATCCCAACCTTCGGCACCGCTGTCGGCCCAATGCTGGAAATCCTTGGGGTTGCCGCGCACGAAGACCATGCCGTTGATCGACGACGATCCGCCGATGACCTTGCCGCGCGGCGTCGCCAGCTTGCGCCCGCCCAGATGCGGTTCCGGCTGGCTGGCAAAGCCCCAGTCATAGCGGCTCATGTTCATCGGATAGGACAGTGCGCCCGGCATCTGGATGAAGGGGCCGACATCGCTGCCGCCGAACTCGATCAGCGTGACGGTGCGTCCCGCCTCGGTCAGGCGATAGGCCAGGGCACAGCCGGCGCTGCCCGCGCCGATGATGACGTAATCCGCGTCCTTGGCGGCTTTCGGAAGATCAGTAGGGTGCATCGACGCCTCCCATGCCCACATAGACGGATTTCAGCTGGCTATAATGCTCGATCGCGGCAGCGGAGTTCTCGCGGCCCAGACCGGACAGCTTGACGCCGCCAAAGGGCATCTCGACCGGCGTCAGGTTGTAGGTGTTGATCCAGCAGGTGCCGGCCTCCAGCGCGGCGACCACGCGATGGGCGCGGGACAGGTCCTGGGTAAAGACCCCCGCGGCCAGGCCAAAGCCGGTGCCGTTGGCACGGGCGACCACCTCGTCCTCGTCGGCAAAGCTGAGGGCGGTCAGGACCGGCCCGAAGATCTCGTCCGTCGCGATAGTCATGTCGTCGGTGGCATCGGCAAAGACCGTGGGCGGGATGAACGGCCCCTCGCCCTCTCCGCCGCAGACCAGCCGGGCACCGGCGTCAAGCCCGGCGCGGATGGCGGCGCGGATCTTGTCGGCCTGGGCCGCATTGATGATCGGACCGTGATTGGTGTCCGGGTCCAGCGGATCGCCCATGCGGACGGCCTTCACACGCTCCGCCAGGCGGGCCAGGAAGTCCTCCTTGATACCCTCCTGCAGGAAGACGCGCGTCCCGTTGGAGCAGATCTGCCCCGAGCTGTAGAAGTTCGCCAGGATCGCGGCACTGACCGCGTCCTCAAGGTTCGCGTCGTCAAAGACGATCAGGGGGGACTTGCCGCCCAGCTCCATCGTGACATGCCGCATTCCTTCCGCGGCGGCCGCATAGACGCGGCGGCCGGTGGGCACCGAACCGGTCAGGGACACCTTGGCCACGTTGGGGTCGGCGACCAGCGCGGCACCGACATCGCCCCGGCCCTGCACCACGTTGAACACGCCCGGAGGCATCCCCGCCTCAATGAAGATTTCCGCCAGTTTCAAGGCCCCTAGCGGCGTTTCCTCGGACGGTTTGAAGACCATGGTGTTGCCCATGACCAAGGCCGGGGCGGCTTTCCAGCAGGCGATCTGGCTGGGATAGTTCCAGGCCCCGATACCTGCACAGACACCCAGGGCCTCGCGGCGGGTATAGGCCCAGTCCGCCCCCAGGGGGATCATCTGGCCCGTCAGCGTCGCCGCCAGACCCGCGAAATATTCCAGTGCCGCGGCACCCGACGGCCAGTCCGCCACCAGCGTCTCCTGGATCGGCTTGCCGGTGTCCAGGGTCTCAAGGCGCGCCAGTTCGTCATTGCGCTCAAGGATGATCGCGGCGGCGCGACCGAGGATGCGGCCCCGCTCGACGGGCGCCATTGCGGCCCATGCGGGCTGGGCGGCCTTGGCGGCGGCGCAAGCCTGGGCCACCTGGTCGGTCGATGCCTCCTTCAGCGTCGCGATGGTCTCGCCGGTCAACGCATAGCGGACGGGCAGGTCGGCACCCTGCCCTTCGACCGGCTTGCCGCCGATGAACAGGGATGCGGTGGGTTGTGCGGAAAGGCTCATGCAAGGGCCTCCTTCAGATAGGTCATGATGGTGTTCAGCGCCACATCGGCATCGGTCGGACCGGGGGTCAGGACCGCGCGCAGATAGACGCCGTCGATCAGCGCACCCAATGTCTCGGCGGTGCGCTCGGGGTGGTCGGTCAGGCCGCGCAGCGCCACGATCAGGTTCGAATGCAGCCGGCGGTGATAGACCCGCAACAGGCGCGCGGCCTCGGGAGAGTTCAGCGCAAGTGCGTAAAAATTGAGCCATGCACTGACCGTCTCGCGCTGAAAGTTCTGGGGCGCAAAGCTGGCGTGGATGATCGCATCCAAACGCCCCCGCGCACCCCGCCCCGGCAGGCGGTCATGGACCGTTTGCCCATAGCTGCGCAGGATATACCGCATCGCCGCCAGGAAGATCTGATCCTTGGATCCGAAGTAATGGTGGGCCAGCGCCGGCGACATGCCGGCACGTTTGGCGATTTGCGCGACGGTGACGTCCAGCGACCCCGCGCGCCCCACCTCGAAGATCGCGGCATTGATCAGCGCTGCTTTTCGGATAGGCTCGGCCCCGAGTTTCGGCATGATTGCACCTGCGGCGGAAGATTTCTGTTGCGTTGCCGTTTCCATGTAACGTTAATTGACTGAACAATCAAGAACAGGGAGCCCATCATGACCCTTTCCCGCATCCTCGCGGTCCTTGCGATGACGCCCGCGCTGGCGCTGCCCGCCACCGCACAGGAACCCGACAGCTGCCGAGAGGTGGTGTTTTCCGACGTGGGCTGGTCCGACATCACCGCGACCACGGCCATCGCGTCGACGGTCCTGCAGGCCCTGGGATACGAGACCGAGACACGCATCCTCTCGGTCCCGGTGACCTATACGGCGCTGTCCACGGACGACGTGGACGTGTTCTTGGGCAACTGGATGCCCACGATGGAGGCCGACATCGCCCCCTATCGCGACGCGGGCACGGTCGACACGGTGCGCACCAACCTGACCGGCGCGAAATACACGCTGGCCACAAACAAGGCCGGTGCCGACCTGGGGATTGCCGATTTCGCCGACATCGCCGCGCAAAGCGAGGCGCTGGACGGCAAGATCTATGGCATCGAGCCGGGGAACGACGGCAACCGCCTGCTGCTTGAGATGGTGGCGATGGACAAGTTCGACCTTGGCACCTTCGAGGTCGTCGAATCCAGCGAACAGGGCATGCTGGCCCAGGTCCAGCGCGCGACCAACAGCGATCAGCCGGTGATCTTCCTGGGATGGGAGCCCCACCCCATGAACGCCCAGTTCGAAATGACCTATCTGACCGGCGGGGATGAGATCTTCGGCCCCGATCTTGGCGGCGCCGAGGTTCGCACCAACACCCGCGCGGGATATGTCGCGGAATGTCCGAACGTGGGCAAGTTCCTGACCAACCTGGAGTTCACCCTGACCATGGAGAACGAGGTCATGGGCGCGATCCTGAACGACGGTCAGGATCCGATGGACGCCGCCCGCGACTGGCTTGCGGCCAACCCGGACGCGGCCACCCCCTGGCTGGTCGACGTGACCACCGCCGACGGCAACGACCCCCAGACCGCGCTGACCGAGGCGCTGGCGCAATGACCCCCCGCCCCGGCGCTGTGCCGCCGGGGCCCCCAACGTCATAGAGGGTGCAGGCATGGAACAGCTGACCGATTGGGTCACCGACACCAAGATCCCCGTGGGACGGACCGCAAAGACGGTCTTTGACTGGCTGAACGCCAATGCGGCCGGGCTGTTCGACGCGATCTCGACCGGGATGGAGGCGCTGATCGACGCCATCCTGACGGGGCTGGAGGCGCCGAACCCGTTCCTGTTCATCGCACTGGCCGTGGCGCTGACCTGGGCGCTGCAACGTCGGTTGGGCACCTGCCTGCTGGTGATGTTTGGGCTGCTGTTCGTGCTGAACCAGGGCTACTGGTCCGAGATGCTGCAGTCGCTGACGCTGGTCCTGTCGGCCTGCATCGTCTGCATGGCCGTGGGCGTGCCCATCGGCATCGCCTGCGCGCACCGGCCGCGGCTTTATGCCTGGATGCGCCCGGTCCTGGACCTGATGCAGACGCTGCCGACCTTCGTCTATCTGATCCCGGCGATCGTGTTCTTCGGCATCGGCATGGTGCCGGGCCTGCTGGCCACCGTGATCTTCGTGCTGCCCGCGCCGATCAGGCTGACGCAGCTGGGCATCGCCTCGACCCCGCCTGCACTGGTCGAGGCCGCGACCGCGTTCGGTGCCACCCCCCGCCAGCTGCTGTGGAAGGTGGAACTGCCAAGCGCCCTGCCCCAAATCATGGCCGGGCTGAACCAGACCATCATGCTGTCGCTGTCGATGGTCGTCATCGCCGCGCTGGTCGGCGCATCGGGGTTGGGCGTGCCGGTCGTGCGGGCACTGAACAGCGTCAACACCGCACTGGGCTTCGAATCGGGCATGGTGATCGTCGTCGTCGCCATCCTGCTGGACCGGATGCTGCGCATGGAGGGCCGCAAATGAACGCCGTCGAATTCGACCGGGTGTGCATCGTCTTTGGCGACCACCCCGACCGTGCCCTGCCCCTGATGGACGAGGGTCTGGACCGCGGCCCCATCAAGACCGAAACCGGACAGGTGCTGGGCGTCCATGATTGCAGCCTGTCGGTGGCCGATGGAGAGATCCTGGTCCTGATGGGCCTGTCGGGATCGGGCAAATCCACGCTGCTGCGGGCGGTGAACGCGTTGAACCCCGTCTGCCGTGGAGAGGTCCGCATCAAGCGCGGCGGTCAGATGGTCAGCGTGACCGCAGCCGGCAGCCGGGCGCTGCGCGACATCCGCCTGCGCGACGTGGCGATGGTGTTCCAGGCCTTCGGCCTGCTGCCATGGCGCACGGTGCGCGACAATGTCGGCCTAGGGCTGGAACTGGCGGGCATGTCGCAGGCCGAACGGCGCAGCAAGATAGAGGGCCATCTGGCGACCGTGGGCCTGTCGGAGTGGGCCGACCGCAAGGTCGGAGAGCTGTCCGGCGGCATGCAGCAGCGCGTGGGCCTGGCCCGCGCCTTTGCGACCGAGGCACCGATCCTGCTGATGGACGAACCGTTCAGCGCGCTGGACCCGCTGATCCGCGCCCGCCTGCAGGACGAACTGCTGGAGTTGCAGGCCAAGACCGGGCGAACCATCATCTTCGTCAGCCATGACTTGGATGAGGCCTTCAAGCTCGGCAACCGCATCGCGTTGATGGAGGGCGGACGCATCGTGCAGATCGGAACCGCCAGAGAGATCATCGCCAACCCGATCAACGACTATGTCGCGGATTTCGTGGCGCACATGAACCCGCTTGGCGTGCTGACCGCCGAGGACGTGGCCGAACCCGGCACCGCTGAGGGAGAGCCCGTGCCCCGCGACATGCCGGTGCGCGCGGTCATGGGCCTCTTGGCGGATCGCACGGCCCTGCCCGTGCAGGGCGGCGGGCGCATCACGCAGGCCGCGGTCCTGGCGCGCCTGATCGACCCGCGGGGCTAGCTGTTCTGAAGGTCGCGGTGGTACCGGACCAGCAGCGCCAGCCCCAGGGCGAACAGACCCAGCCCCAGCCCGAAGACATAGGTATAGCTGACGTATTCGCCGGCATATTGCGGATAGAACGACCGCCGCATCTGTCCGATGACATGGATCAGCGGGTTCCACCACAGCCAGTCCTGATAGGGCTGGGGCACATCGTCGAACATGAAGAAGATGCACGAGAGCAGGAAGAACGGCTTCATGAAGATCGCCCACAGGGGCTGCCACCAACTGACCGCCTCGAACAGGAAGCAGTTCATGACGCCGATGGCGGCACCCGTCAGGATCATCATCGCCAGGCCGATCGCGATCAGGTCCATCTGCGGGTCGGTCCGGGTCTCCGACGTCATCATGATCGCCGTGAAGATCACCGTGGCCACCATCACCTGGGTGATCGCGTTGAAGGCGATCCGTGCCAGCAGTGCGTCCATGAAGGTCACCGCCGGATAGCTGAGAAGCGCCATCGAATAGCGCACAGAGGACGCGACCTTGTTCGAGATGTCCATGTATCCCAGGAACGGCACCATCCCGGTGGCATAGAACATCGCAAAGCTTGTCCCGATCGGCGGCAGCGCGAAGGTGACCGAAAAAATCAGCGTCAGCAGCATGATCCCGCCCGCAGGTTCCGCGACCGCCCAGAAATACCCCCCCGAGGCGCGGCCGTTGCTGGTCTGGACCTCGCGCAGGATCAGCGCCGTGATGGCGCGCAGGCTGGCGAAGCTGCGGTGCTTTCGCACCTCCTTGAGGACGCGCGGGCCCTGCGCCGCGGTCTTGCGCTGCGGCAGGGGGGCGGCGGGCGGGCCGTGTCGGGGCGTGGTGGACTGGGACATGCGGATCACGGATGGCGCCGGGGGCGCGTTTGCGCTGCTCACGATCCTGGCAACGGATCGGTGCTGGAACTGTTCTGCGCGCTTATGTATGACGGCGCCAGCAAGATCAACAAGGCAGGCGGGGTAAGCGCATGTCCGCCCAGGATTCCAACTCCGGTCCCCACAGGAACACGCCCCTCGGTGCCACCGCACCGCAGGAAGGCCCCCAGGGCCCCGCACAGGGTCAGGGGGCAACCCAGGGTCAGGCAGGACAGGGTCAACCGCTGCGGCCCCAGGGGCCGGGCGCAGGTCAGCCCCGTCCGCAGGGCCAGCAGGGTGGCCAGATGGTCCATCGCCCCGGTCAGGGCGCAGGCCAGCAGGTGATCCGCCCCGGCCAGCACAATCCGCAGATGCAGGCCCGCATCCAGGCCGCCATGCAGCAGCCCGTTCTGCCCCCGGCCGGTCCGGCGCGCCTGCATCGGCGCCATTACGGCATGGCCATCAGCTTTGTCCTGATGGTGATCATTCCTGTCCTCCTCAGCGCCGTGTACATCTATACGCGCGCATCGGACCAGTACGCGTCCTATGTCGGCTTCTCGGTCCGCAGCGAATCCGCGCCCAGCCCGGCGGACGTTCTGGGTGGGCTGGGGTCTCTGGTGGGGGTCACGTCCAGTTCGACCAGCGACACCGACATCCTCTACAAGTTCATCCAGAGCCGTGACCTGGTCGAACGGGTCAATGCCCGCATCGACCTGCGCGAGGTCTGGTCCAAGGCGCCGGGCGATCCGATCTTCGGCTTCAACGGCGGGCCGTCGCTGGAGGACCTGGTCGAGGAATGGGAGCGGAAGGTCCGCATCCATTACGATTCCGGGATGATCGACCTGCGCATCCTGGCCTTCGACCCTGTGGACGCCCAGACCATCGCCAACGCGATCCTGGAAGAGGGCGGCATCCTGATCAACCGTCTGAACGACATCGCCCGCGAGGATGCCCTGCGCTATGCCCGCGACGAGCTGGATCGGGCGCAGGATCGCCTGCGCGAGGCCCGCCAGGAGGTGACCGAGTTCCGCAACCGCTATCAGCTGGTGGACCCGGTGGCCGACGTACAGGGTCAGATCGGAGTCGTCACATCGCTGCAGCAACAACTGGCAGAACAGCTGGTCGGCCTGGGCCTGCTGCAGGCGAACGCGCAGCCCGAGGACCCGCGGATCGGCCAGGCCGAACTGCGCATCCAGGTCATCCGCGACCAGATCGAGGCCGAGCGCCAGAAGTTCGGGTCGACCGGCGGCGAGGAGGCCCTGTCCGATGTCGTGGGCCAGTTCGAGATCCTGACCGTCGACCGGCAGTTCGCGGAGGCCACCTATACCGCGGCCCTTGCCGGCTTCGAGACCGCGCGGGCCGAGGCCGTGCGCCAGTCGCGCTATCTGGCACCGTACATCCGCCCGACGCTTGCACAGGAGGCCGAGTTCCCCGAACGCGCAAAGCTGCTGCTGATGATCGCAGGGTTCCTGACGGTGCTGTGGGTGATCGGCAGCCTGATCTTCTACAGCCTGCGCGACCGGCGATGATCTATCTGCAGAACCTCTGCAAGACCTACACGCTGAACGGCAAGCACAAGGTGGTGGCCGACGACATCACCGCGATCTTTCCGTCCGGCGTGTCGGTCGCGCTGCTGGGGCGCAACGGCGCGGGCAAGTCGTCGCTGCTGCGGATGATCTCGGGGGCCATGCTGCCGTCGTCGGGCAAGGTGCTGTCCACGGGGACGATCAGCTGGCCGGTGGGCTTTGCCGGTTCGTTCAGCGGAGAGCTGACGGGAGAGCAGAACTGCCGCTTTGTCGCGCGCATCTATGGCGTGGACACCGAGGAGCTGCTGTACTTCGTCCAGGATTTCGCCGAACTGGGCGATCACTTCAAGCTGCCGATCCGCACCTATTCCTCGGGGATGCGGTCCCGCCTGGCCTTCGGCCTGTCGATGGCGGTGCCCTTCGACACCTACCTGGTCGACGAGGTCTCGGCCGTGGGAGACGCGGCCTTCCGCACCAAGTCCAACCGCGTCTTCAACGAACGCATGTCGAATGCCGGGGCCATCGTGGTCGCGCATTCGATGGGAATGCTGCGCGAGACCTGTCACGCAGGGGCGGTCCTGGAACAGGGCAAGCTGACCTTCTATCCCGACCTGGAAGACGCCATCGCGGCGCATATGGTCAACATGCAGCAGGCCCAGACAGGCTAATTGCCGCCGGTTTCATGACACCCGGATGACGCAATCCCTGTGGGGGTGGCGCTTGCATGCGCGCATAGATATTGATTTGAATGAATTCAGCGCATCATTCGGCAAGGCATATCATGAAGATCATCGTTCTGGGCGGAGACGGTTTCTGCGGCTGGCCCACGGCCCTGCACCTGTCCGCCCGCGGTCACGACGTCGTGATCGTCGACAACCTCTCGCGCCGCAAGATCGATGTGGAGCTTGAGGTCGCCTCCCTGACGCCGATCCGCCCTCTTGGCGAGCGCGTCCGTGCCTGGGCCGAGGTGACCGGCAACCACATCCGGACAGAGGATCTGACCGTCGGTCAGGATTACGACCGGCTGCTGGCGCTGTTGGAGCGTGAACGGCCCGATGCGATCGTGCATTTCGCCGAACAGCGTGCGGCGCCCTATTCCATGAAATCGGCCCGCCACAAGCGGTACACCGTGAACAACAACCTGAACGCGACGCATGACGTGCTGGCCGCGATCGTCGAATCGGGACAGGACATCCACCTGGTGCACCTTGGCACGATGGGCGTCTACGGCTATGGCACCGCCGGCATGAAGATCCCCGAAGGTTATCTGGACGTGACCGTGCAGACCGCGCAGGGACCCCATGACCAGCAGATCCTGTACCCGGCCAATCCGGGCAGCATCTATCACATGACCAAGACCCAGGATGCGCTGTTCTTCTTCTACTACAACAAGAACGACGGCCTGAGGATCACCGACCTGCATCAGGGCATCGTCTGGGGCACGCAGACGGCCGAAACGCAGATGGACGAACGGTTGATCAACCGCTTCGATTACGATGGCGACTATGGGACGGTGCTGAACCGTTTCCTGATGCAGGCGGCCATCGGCTATCCGATGACCGTGCACGGAACGGGTGGCCAGACGCGTGCCTTCATCCACATTCAGGACACCTGCCGCTGCATCGAACTGGCCATCGCGAACCCGCCCAAGCGCGGCGACCGGGTGCAGATCCTGAACCAGATGACCGAGACGCACCGCGTCCGCGACCTGGCGCAGATGATCTCGGACCGCACGGGGACCGAGGTCGCGTTCCAGAAGAACCCCCGCAACGAGGCTGACGAGAACGACCTGCATGTCGTCAACGACAGCTTTCTCCGGTTGGGCCTGCAGCCGATCACCCTGGCCGAGGGTCTGCTGTCAGAGGTCCGTGACATCGCCCGCAAATACTCCGACCGCTGCGACCGCGACAAGATCCCCTGCGTGTCTCAGTGGCGTGCGGCGCAGGCGGCAGAATAAGCGACAGGGGGCGGACGGTCCGCCCCCTGCCCCCGATCATGCCAGAAACGCCTTGAGGTCGTCCAGCAGACGCTCGCCATGCGTGGCGGCCAGTCCGTGCGGGGCGTTGTCGTATTCGATCAGTTTTGCGCTCGGGACCATCTTGGCCATCCGGTGCGCGGTGGCGGCGATGGGCACGATCTTGTCTGCCGTGCCATGCACGACCAGCGTGGGCAGGTTGATCTGCGCCACGTCCGCGGTGAAATCGGTCATCCCGAACGCTGTCACGCATTCGATCGTGGCGCGCGGGCTGGCCATCATCGCCATGCCCTGCGTCCAGTCCAAAACGGCCTGACTGACGCCGCCCAGAAGGCCCTGGCCATAGAATTGCTTGGCGAAATCCTGCAGGAAGGCCGGACGGTCCTTGCGCAGCCCGTCGCGCATTCCCTCGAACAGGTCGGCCGGGGCACCGTCGGGATTGGCGTCGGATTTCAGCAGCCCCGGCGCGACCGACGAGATGAACCCCAACCGGCTGGCCCCCTTTGCGCCGTGGCGCGAGACATAGCGGGCGACCTCTCCGCCGCCCATGGAAAAGCCAATGATGGCCGCGTCGGTCAGTTCCAGCTCGTCGATCACCGCGGCCAGATCGTCCGACAGCGTGTCGTATTCATAGCCGTTCCACGGCTGTTCGGACCGCCCGAATCCGCGGCGGTCATAGCTGACGACGCGATAGCCCGCCTCGGCCAGGCCCAGGGCCTGCGTCTCCCAGCTGTCTGCGGTCAGCGGCCAGCCATGGATCAGGACGACCGGGCGGCCCTGCCCCCAGTCCTTGACGTAAAGCTGCGTGCCATCCTTCGCGGAAATCATCGGCATGGTGCGTTCCTTGATTGCTGTTTCGCCCAGGGAACGCGTCGGGGCCGCGGCAGGTTCGCCCGGCCCCGATCACTGTTCTGTTGGTGCTACTGCACCCGCACCCAGGTCTGGCTGCTGCACAGCAGGCCACCGGCGATGCAGCCCGACAGGCTCATCCGGTCGCCCGCGACCGAGGCCTTGCCGGCATAGATCTTGTCGTTGGACGGCCGCCAGACGCGACCCGCATAGTTGCCGCCGCCCTGGGGTGCCATGTCGATGACGATCTGGCGGCCCAGGTTGGGCGACTGGTATTCGGCCGTGTCGCGATAGGTCCGGGTGATCGTTCCGCAGAACGCGCCGCCGCAGGGCGCGACGGTGACATGGGCGAACGCGCCCTCGTCGGGCTGGGTCTGCCAGACCCCTTCGATCGGGTCGGCGCTGGCCGCCCCTGCAGCCAGCGCGAACGTGGCGGCCAGAATGATGTGACGCATGGGTCCCTCCTCCTCAGGGTGCGACCAGATTGCGCGGGCCGCCCCCGTCCGGGCAAGCATGACGTCAGGTCCCTTGCCGTTCCCGCCCGCCCCGTGGCAAAGGGGGCGCAACCCTTGAGACCGGAGCGTGCCGCCATGATCCTCTATCCCGCCATCGACCTGAAGGACGGCAACTGCGTGCGCCTGCTGCGCGGCGACATGGAGGCCGCAACCGTCTTCGGCACCGATCCCGCGGCTCAGGCCCGTGCGTTCCAGGATGCGGGTGCCGAATGGCTGCACCTGGTCGATCTGAACGGCGCCTTCGAGGGCAAGCCCGTGAATGCCGCGGCGGTCGAGGCGATCCTTGCGGCCACCGACATCCCCACCCAGCTGGGCGGCGGCATCCGTGACATGGCGACGATCGAATCCTGGCTGGACCGCGGCCTGACCCGCGTGATCCTGGGCACCGTCGCGGTCGAGAATCCCGACCTGGTGCGCGAGGCCGCCGACGCCTTTCCCGGCCGCATCGCGGTCGGTATCGACGCCCGCGCAGGCAAGGTCGCGACGCGGGGCTGGGCCACGGAAACCGACGTGAACGCCACCGACCTGGCCCGCCGGTTCCAGGACGTGGGCGTCGCCGCAATCATCTATACGGACATCGACCGTGACGGTGCGATGGGCGGCCCCAACATCCACGCGACCGAGGCGCTGGCCCGCGCCGTCACGATTCCCGTGATCGCATCCGGTGGGGTCTCGTCGCTGGCCGACCTAAAGGCGCTTGACGACACCAAGGTGATCGCGGGCGCGATCTCGGGGCGCGCGCTTTACGACGGCGCGCTGGACCTGCGCCAGGCGCTGGCCGCGCTGGCCTGACACGGGCGGGCGCGGACCACTGGTCCCGCCCCCGCCGCTGCGCTAGAACCCAAGGCTTACCAGCCCCAGCCAAAGGCCCCGACGATGCTCAAGACCCGGATCATTCCCTGCCTGGACGTCGCCGACGGGCGCGTGGTCAAGGGCGTGAACTTCGTCGACCTGGTCGATGCCGGCGACCCGGTCGAGGCCGCACGCGCCTATGACGCCGCCGGCGCAGACGAGATATGCTTTCTGGACATTCATGCCACCCATGAAAATCGCGGCACGATGTTCGATCTGGTGACCCGGACGGCGGAACAATGCTTTGTCCCGCTGACCGTGGGCGGTGGCGTGCGCACGCATAACGACGTGCGGGCGCTGCTGCTGGCTGGGGCCGACAAGGTCAGCTTCAATTCCGCGGCCGTGGCCGACCCGGATGTGGTGGCCGCCGCCGCCGACCGGTTCGGCAGCCAGTGCATCGTCGTGGCGATCGACGCAAAAACCGTGGAAGACGGCCGGTGGGAGATTTTCACCCATGGCGGCCGCAAGCCCACCGGCATCGACGCGGTGGCGTTCGCGCGATTGGTCGAAGCCAAGGGCGCAGGAGAGATCCTGCTGACCTCGATGGACCGGGACGGGACGCGGTCGGGGTTCAACCTGCCCCTGACGCGGGCCATCGCCGATGCGGTGAACGTTCCGGTCATCGCATCCGGCGGCGTCGGCACGCTGGACCACCTGGTCGAGGGCGTGACCGAAGGTCATGCCAGCGCCGTTCTGGCCGCCAGCATCTTCCATTTCGGCACGCATACCATTGCCGAGGCCAAGGCCCACATGGCCGCCGCCGGCATTCCCATGAGGCTGACATGACCGCCCTGCACCGCCTGGCCGCGACCGTCCAGAACCGCAAGACCGCCGACCCCGACAGCAGCTGGACCGCCAGACTGCTGGCCAAGGGCCCCGAGAAATGTGCCGAGAAGTTCGGCGAGGAGGCCGTCGAGGCGATCATCGAGGCGGTCAAGGGCGACCGTGCCCGCCTGACCGCCGAGGCCGCCGACGTGATGTTCCACCTGCTGGTCATGCTGGCCGCCCGCGACATCACGCTGGAGGACGTCGAGGCGGAGCTGACGCGGCGCGAAGGCACCTCTGGCCTTGCGGAAAAGGCCGCGCGCCCCGGCGCCTGAGCGCGCAAAGCGCGACGGGACCCTTCCCCTTGGGCAGGCACAGGGGCTATAAGCCCTGCAATCGCCGCGCGTGGACGCGGCCCGACCAGAACACGTCAGAGGATGGCATGAGCAACGATTCCCACCACGACAAGCATCACGAGGGCGACGTGGCCTTCATCCGCTCGCTGGCCGAGCTGCTGAACTCCAGCGAGCTGAACGAGATCCAGGTCAAGCGCGAATACGGCGAGCATGACCGCCTGACGGTCAGCCTGACCAAGCAGGGTAAGCAGGTCGTCTATGCCCAGAGCCCCGCGGCGCCCTCCGCCCCGGCACCGCAGGCATCCGCCCCGGCGCCCGCCGCGGCCACTGCGCCCGCCCCTGCCGCCGCCAGCGCCGATCCGGCCAGCCTGCCCGGCGCCGTGACATCGCCCATGGTGGGCACCGCCTATCTGTCGGCTGAACCAGGCGCCGCGGCCTTTGTCACCGTCGGTCAGACCGTGGCCGAGGGCGACACGCTGATGATCGTCGAAGCCATGAAGACGATGAACCACATTCCCGCGCCCCGCGCGGGCACGGTGCGCCGCATACTGGTCGATGACGGCAATCCGGTCGAATTCGGCACCCCCCTGATGATCGTCGAGTAAGCCCATGTTCGACAAGATCCTTATCGCCAACCGGGGCGAGATTGCGCTGCGCGTGATCCGCGCCTGCCGCGAGATGGGCATCGCATCGGTCGCGGTCCATTCGACCGCCGACGCCGATGCGATGCATGTCCGCATGGCAGACGAATCGGTCTGCATCGGTCCGCCGTCCTCGGCCCAGTCCTATCTGTCGATGCCAGCGCTGATCTCGGCCTGCGAGATCACGGGTGCGCAGGCGATCCACCCAGGCTACGGCTTCCTGTCCGAGAATGCGGGTTTCGTGCAGATGCTGGAAGATCACGGCATCACCTTCATCGGTCCGCGTGCCGAACACATCCGCATCATGGGCGACAAGATCACCGCCAAGGACACGATGAAGGCGCTTGGCGTCCCCTGCGTGCCCGGCAGCGACGGTGGCGTGAACGACGTGGAACAGGCCAAGGCGGTCGCGGCCCAGATCGGCTATCCGGTCATCATCAAGGCCACGGCGGGCGGCGGCGGTCGTGGCATGAAGGTCGCCGAAAACGAGGCGGGCCTTGAGGTCGCCTTCCGCACCGCGCGGTCCGAGGCCAAGGCAGCCTTCGGCAACCCCGACGTCTATCTGGAGAAATACCTCCAGCGCCCGCGCCACATCGAGATCCAGGTCTTCGGTGACGGCAAGGGCCGCGCCGTGCATCTGGGCGAACGCGACTGCTCGCTGCAGCGCCGCCACCAGAAGGTGCTGGAGGAGGCCCCCGGCCCCGCCATCACCGCCGAACAGCGCGCCCGGATCGGAAAAGTCTGCGCCGATGCCGTCGCCAAGATCGGCTATTCCGGCGCCGGCACGATCGAATTCCTGTTCGAGGACGGAGAGTTCTACTTCATCGAGATGAACACCCGCCTGCAGGTGGAACATCCGGTGACCGAGGCGATCTTCGGGGTCGACCTGGTGCGCCAGCAGATCCGCGTCGCTGCCGGCCTGCCGATGGAGTTCCACCAGGAGGACCTGGTGATCAACGGCCATTCGATCGAGGTGCGCATCAACGCCGAGAAGGTGCCCAGCTTCTCTCCCTGCCCCGGCAAGATCACCCAGTATCACGCCCCGGGCGGTCTGGGCGTGCGGATGGATTCGGCGCTGTATCAGGGCTATTCGATCCCGCCCTATTACGACAGCCTGATCGGCAAGCTGATCGTTCACGGTCGGGACCGGGACGAGGCGCTGGCCCGTCTGTCGCGCGCCTTGGGCGAACTGATCGTGGACGGGGTCGACACGACCGTGCCGCTGTTCCGTGATCTGCTGGCGGAACCGGACATCCAGTCGGGGAACTACTCGATCCACTGGCTGGAACGCTGGCTGGCCCGGCATTACGCGTAAGGGCCCGATGCTGACGCCTGCGCAGCTGCTGACCGGTTATGCGCGCGGCGTTTTTCCGATGGCCGAAAGCGCGGATGACGACCGCCTGTACTGGTTCGACCCCCCGATGCGGGGGGTCCTGCCGGTGGGGGGCGTCCATGTCGCGCGCTCTCTGCGGCGAGACCTGCGGCGTGGTGGATGGTCCGCACATCTGGACGGCGATTTCGCAACCGTGGTCGCCGCCTGTGCCGACCGCGAAACGACGTGGATCAACGCTCCGCTGGCGGACCTGTATCAGGCGCTGCACGGCGCGGGCCATGCGCATGCCATCGAGATCCGCCATGACGGGGCCTTCGCGGGCGGTCTGTTCGGCGTGACCCTTGGGGGGGCGTTTTTCGGCGAATCCATGGTTTCGGCCCGCGAAAACGGATCGCGGATGGCGCTGTGGTGGCTGTCGACGCACCTGAAGCGATGCGGCTTCACCTTGTTCGACACGCAGTTCCTGACGCCGCATCTTGCCCGGATGGGTGGGATCGAAATTCCGCGCAAGACCTATCACACGCGGCTGACCGCGGCTCTCCGCCGCAAGGCCGACATCCGTGCGGCGCCCATGCCCTCAGCCGAGATGCTGGCCGCTCAGCCCTGACAGGACATGACCCAGACATCGTAGCGCGCGTCATCCAGCGCCGACAGCGCGGGCGAGCTGGCGATCATCCAGCCGCTGAAGACCGTCGCGTTCTGCCGCAGGTCGGTGATGGTCAGCTGCGCGAAGGCGTCCGAGCTGGGATCGCCTGCAGGATAGCGGCATTCGCCCAGCCTGATCTCCAACCGCCCGTAACGGACGGCCTGACCGATCTGAAGCGGCAGGTCCGTCGTCCGCCCCGACACCTTGTCCAGACCCCGCAGCATCGCGCCCGATGCGCGTACGGTGTCCTGCGCGGCCAAGGGTGTTGCCATCAGCATCAGGCAAAGCGCCGTGCGAATCACGGCGCGGACCCGTCAGCCGATTGGCTGTCGACGAATTTCAGCATCAGCTGCAGCAAACTGACCGCGCCCTGCACATCCTCGATCTCGTCCCCTGGGGCAAGATTGTCCATCGCTCCGCCAGGCTGCAGCTGGATGTACGCGCCGCCCAGCAGGCCGTCGGACTGGATCAGTGCGGCGCTGTCCGTGGGCAGCGCGATGTCGTCTGGGATCGTCAGGACCGCATCGGCCAGATAGGTCTGCGGGTTCAACCGGACCTCACTGACGCGGCCGATACGAACACCGGCCAACCGGACCTCTGTCCCGACCGCGACCCCGTCGACATCCGGAAAAGATGCGATCAGCGGATAACCCGATCCGCCGCCCCACTGCCCCTGCGCCGCCCAAGCAAGAAAACCCGCGGCGACCGCAAGGACGACGCCACCCGCGATCAGTTCGGCCCGCGCCTCGGTCCCATGGGCAATGTCGGCGGACATGCTATTCCGGGCGCCACGCGTCATAATCGCTGCGCACCGCAGGTGCCGCGCGATACAGTGATCCGGCCGGCACATAGGCGCCCGGCGTGCCGGTCAGGTTGGCTTGGTGCGGCTGTTCCCACGCCTTGCGCGGGACGGCCAGTTCGGTCGGCGCCTCGTTCCAGGTGTGGTGCAGCCAGCCGTGCCATTCTGGCGAAATCTGACTGGCCTCGGATTCGGATTTATAGATGACCCAACGGCGCTTGCCGTCCTTGGTCTTGTAGAAGATGTTTCCGGCCGCGTCCTCGCCGACCTTGACGCCGTTGCGCCAAGTCCAGAACTGAGTGTTCAGCGTCTGGCTGTTCCACCAGGTCAGAAAGCGCAGCAGGAACGACATCGGCAGGACCCTCAACGATCAGTTTTGCCCTTGGGATATGCCCCAGTTTAAGCGCAAGGTCCAGCCTTGCGCGGACGCCCCGATCACCCGGCCGAGGCGGTTTCCTTCTTGGGATCGACATGGATCAGCAGGGGCTTGACGGTGGGGTTGTCCACGGCCTCGTCGTTGACCACGACCTCCTGAACGCTGTCCAGTCCGGGCAGTTCGAACATGGTGTCCAGCAGAATCTCCTCCATGATCGACCGCAGGCCGCGGGCACCGGTCTTGCGCTTGATCGCGCGCTTGGCGATGGCGGTCAACGCGTCGTCGGTGAAGGTCAGCTGAACGCCTTCCAGGTCGAACAGGCGCTGGTACTGCTTGACCAGGGCGTTCTTCGGCTTGGTCAGGATGATGATCAGCGCCTCCTCGTCCAGGTCGGTCAGGGTCGCGATGACCGGCAGACGTCCGACGAATTCCGGGATCAGGCCGAACTTCAGCAGATCCTCGGGCTCCAGTTCCTTGAACAGCTCGCCGACGCCCTGATCACCCGTTTCCTTGACCGAGGCGCCAAAGCCCATCGCCGTGCCCTTGTTGCGCTGTGCGATGATGCGGTCCAGACCGGCAAATGCGCCGCCGCAGATGAACAGGATGTTGGTCGTGTCGACCTGCAGGAACTCCTGCTGGGGATGCTTGCGCCCGCCCTGCGGGGGAACCGAGGCGACCGTACCCTCCATGATCTTCAGCAAGGCCTGCTGCACGCCCTCGCCGGACACGTCACGGGTGATGGACGGGTTGTCCGACTTGCGGGTGATCTTGTCGACCTCGTCGATATAGACGATGCCGCGCTGTGCCCGCTCGACGTTGTATTCGGACGACTGCAGCAGCTTCAGGATGATGTTCTCGACATCCTCGCCGACATAGCCCGCCTCGGTCAGCGTGGTCGCGTCCGCCATCGTGAAGGGCACGTCCAGAATGCGCGCCAAGGTCTGCGCCAACAGCGTCTTGCCGCAACCGGTCGGCCCGATCAGCAGGATGTTCGACTTGGCCAGCTCGATGTCGGTCTTGGAGCCGTGGTTCAGACGCTTGTAATGGTTGTGCACGGCCACGGACAGCACGCGCTTGGCATGCTCCTGCCCGATGACGTAATCATCCAGCACACCGCAAATCTCCCGCGGGGTGGGCACGCCGTCGCCGGACTTCAGACCGCTGGTCTTGGTCTCTTCGCGGATGATGTCCATGCACAGTTCGACGCATTCGTCGCAGATGAACACGGTCGGTCCCGCAATCAGCTTGCGGACCTCGTGCTGGCTCTTGCCGCAGAAGCTGCAATAGAGCGTGTTCTTGCTGTCGCTGCCGGACTGGTTCGCCATCGTCCATTTCCTTGACTGCCGTCCCGCAAGGACGCGGGGCGGGCGACGGCGGGATCGGGTTTCCGCGCGCCGCATCTTCGGGTTTCCGCGGCGGATCGGCCGCCGCGGGTCATTCACGCCATGTTACGGGCCAGTCCGGCCCGTCACAATCCCCATCAAAGCTATTTCTTCTCCGGGATGGCCTTGCCGCGCGGAGCCACGACCTCGTCGATCAGGCCCCAGTCCTTCGCCTCGTCCGCGGTCATGAAGCGGTCGCGCTCCAGCGCCTCCTCGACCTCGGTCAGAGATTTGCCGGTGTGATGGACATAGATCTCGTTCAGGCGACGCTTCAGCTTTTCGGTTTCGCGCGCATGGATCAGGATGTCGGTGGCCTGGCCCTGGTATCCGCCCGATGGCTGGTGGACCATCACGCGGCTGTTCGGCAGCGAATAGCGCAGCCCCGGCTCTCCGGCCGCCAGAAGAAGCGAGCCCATGCTGGCCGCCTGCCCCACCACCAGCGTCGAGACGCGCGGCTTGATGTACTGCATGGTGTCATAGATCGACAGACCCGAGGTCACGACACCGCCGGGGCTGTTGATATACATGCTGATATCCTTGGACGGGTTCTCCGCCTCAAGGAACAGCAACTGCGCGCAGATCAGCGTCGACATCCCGTCATGGACGGGGCCCGAGACGAAGATGATGCGCTCCTTCAGTAGACGCGAGAAGATGTCATAGGCCCGTTCCCCGCGCGAGGTCTGTTCGACCACCATCGGCACCAGGGTGTTCATGTAGAATTCTGCCGGATCGCTCATCTTCTGTCCTTGCCTGTTCGCCCCTGTCCCCGCGATTCGACCGGGCACTTGTCCCTGTCTTACCCGCGAAGTGTTGACAGAGTCTTAGTAACGGGCAAGGACAGCCGCAAGGGATGGAACGCAAATCGCCCCCGGCGGGCGGACAGGAGGCAGCCGTGAAGCTGATCGTGGGGCTGGGCAATCCCGGCGCGAAATATGCGGCCAATCGTCACAACATCGGGTTTCTGGCCTTGGACCGGATCGCCGCGGACCACGATTTCACCCCGTGGCGCGCCCGGTTTCAAGGCATGGCCGCAGACGGCCGCCTTGGCGACATGCGCGTCACGCTGCTCAAGCCCCAGACCTTCATGAACCTGTCCGGCCAGTCCGTCGGAGAGGCCGCGCGCTATCTGAAGCTGCCGCCCGCCGACGTCATCGTGCTGCATGACGAACTGGACCTGGCGCCCGGCAAGTGCCGCGTCAAGCAGGGCGGCGGGCATGCGGGCCACAACGGGCTGCGCTCGATCCACCAGCATATCGGCGCGGAATACGGACGGGTGCGGCTTGGCATCGGGCATCCGGGGCACAAGGACAAGGTCGCGTCCTATGTGCTGTCCGACTTTGCCAAGGCAGAGCAGGACTGGCTGGACGACCTGTTGCGCGGCATCTCGGACGGCGCCCCGGCGCTGGCGGCCGGCGATGGCGGCCGGTTCCAGAACGCGGTGGCGAACCGCACCGCACCGGCACGCAACAGCGGGACCGAGGCCCCAGCCCCGAAACCCGCACGACCGCCCGCGCCGAAACCGGACCCCGCGCCCCAGCCCGTCACCCTGACCGACCGCCTGCGCGCGCTGAGCGACCGGTTCAAATGACGGTCGCCGCGGCCTTTGCCCATCAGGCCCGCGCCTGTGCCGCGCTTGGCTCACCGCTGACGGCACAGCTGTGTCGGACCCTGCCCCAGGTTCTGGCCGCCGGACCGGTCGCCGACCGCGTGCTGGGCTGGACGGGCGATCCGTCGACCGCGGCGGATTCGCTGCCCCTGCGCCTGTGCGGGGCGCTGCATGCGCTGGTGTTGACCGGGCAGGCCCCTGACCTTGCACGCGCTTATGACGGCGGCGTTGTGGACCCGGCCCTGCTGCGCCGCGTGCTGGACGATCATGCGGAAACCATCCTGTCATGGCTGGACAGCCCCCCGCAGACGAACGAGGTCGCCCGGTCCGCGGCCCTGATCGGCGCCGCACGGTTCCTCAGCGCGCTGTCACCCCTGCCGCTGCGGCTGCTGGAGCTGGGGGCGTCGGCCGGATTGAACCTGAATTTCGACCGCTATCACCTGGGTACGGGGGAAACCGGCGTGGTGCTGACACCCGAATGGCGGGGCGCGATGGCGCAGGGGTCGGTGACGGTTGCCAGCCGTCGCGGGGTCGACCTGAACCCGCTGGACCCGGATCGCGACGGGCTGAGGCTGATGGCCTATTGCTGGGCCGATCAGCATGACCGCATGGCGCGCCTGCGGGCGGCGCTGGACCTGGCCCGGCGGGACCCGCCGCAGGTCGACCGTGGCGATGCGGGTGCCTGGCTGGCCGACCGGTTGGCCAAGCCGGTGCCGGACCGGCTGACGCTGGTCTATCACACCGTCGCGGCCCAGTATTTTCCACCCGCGACGGCGCAGGCCTGCACGGACGCACTCTCCCACGCAGGCCGGACCGCGACCCCGTCGGCCCCCGTGGCCCATCTGCGGATGGAGGCCGATGGTGGCGAGGGCGCGGCGCTGGACCTGACGCTGTGGGACGGCACCCGGCGCGACTGGTCGCTTGGCCGCGCGGATTTTCATGGGCGCTGGACCGACTGGCAGCCGAAGCAGTTGTGACTTTCCCCGGCGCCCGGCTGCGCCTAGGCTGGGCGCAAAGGAGACCCCATGGACGCTTCGATCAATGTGCTGGGCGGCGTCTTGCAGCCCTGTTCGACCAAGCCGATGACCGGATTCTTTCGCAACGGCTGCTGCGACACCGGGCCCGAGGACCGGGGCAGTCACACGGTCTGCGTGATCCTGACCGACGAATTCCTGGCGATGTCGCGCTATCTGGGCAATGACCTGACGACCCCGCGGCCGGAATACGGCTTTGCGGGGCTGAAGGCCGGCCAGCGCTGGTGCCTGTGCGCCAGCCGCTTTCTGCAGGCGGCACAGGAATTCGCCGCGCCGACCGTGGTGCTGGAATCCACGCACAAACGCGCGCTGGAGATCGTGCCGCTGGAACTGTTGAAGCGCCATGCCGGGACCGATGCGGACTAGGACGGCGATCCTGATCGCGGCGCTGGCCGCGACACCCGCCGCGGCCTTCGGCCCCGACCTTGCACCCATCATCCGCGCCGAAGACCGCATCCGGCTGGAGCAGGTCGATGCGGTGGCCGGACGCACGCTGAGGGGCGCCCTTGCGCAGGGAACCCCGGACGATCTGGCCGTGCTGATGCAGGGTCTGGCAGGCCGCCCCCTGCCCGCCGATCAGGTCGCGGCCCTGCTGCCCGGCGACTGGTCATGCCGGATGCTGAAGCTGGGCGGCGGGTTGCCTCTGGTCGTCTATCAGCCGTTCCGCTGTCGCATCGACACCGACGGCGGGTTCGTGAAACTGAGCGGCTCACAGCGGATGCAGGGCATGATCGGCGATCTGGACGGGGCACAGGCCTATCTGGGCACAGGCTACATCGCCGGCGATACCGCCCCGCCCTATGCCGACCTGCCCGACAGCATCGACCCCGCGGCCACGCCGCAGCGCGTCCCCGAGGTCGGCATGGTCGAGGTCGTCAGCCCGACCCGGGCACGCATCCTGATGCCCCTGCCGATGCTGGAATCGGACCTGAACATCCTGCTGCTGACGCGCTGATCAGGTCTTCAGGTCCTGACCCAGATGCTTAGCGACGGTGAAGATGTCCTTGTCGCCTCGCCCGCACATGTTCATCACGATGATGTGGTCGGCGGGCAGGTCCGGCGCGATCTTGATGACATGCGCCAGCGCATGGCTGGGCTCCAGCGCGGGAATGATGCCTTCCAGCGCGCAGCACAGCTGGAACGCGCCAAGCGCCTCGTCGTCCGTGATGCTGACATATTCGGCGCGGCCGATGTCCTTCAGCCAGGCGTGTTCCGGCCCGATGCCCGGATAGTCCAGGCCCGCGCTGATCGAATGACCCTCCAGGATCTGGCCGTCATCGTCCTGCAGCAGATACGTGCGGTTCCCGTGCAGGACGCCGGCGCGGCCGCCCGACAGGCTGGCGCAATGCTCCATCCGGTCGTCCACGCCCTTGCCACCGGCCTCGACGCCGATGATGCGCACGTCCTTGTCGTTCAGGAACGGATAGAACAGGCCCATCGCGTTCGACCCGCCGCCGATGGCCGCGATGATCGTGTCGGGCAGGCGCCCCTCGCGCGGCATGATCTGCTCGCGGACCTCCTTGCCGATGATCGACTGGAAATCGCGCACCATCGCCGGATAGGGATGGGGCCCCGCAACCGTGCCGATGCAATAGAACGTATCGCGCACGTTGGTCACCCAATCGCGCAGCGCGTCGTTCATCGCGTCCTTCAGCGTGCCGCGCCCCGACGTGACCGGGATCACCTCGGCCCCCAGCAGGCGCATGCGGAAGACGTTGGGCGACTGGCGTTCCACGTCATGCGCGCCCATGTAGACCACGCATTTCAGGCCGAACCGCGCGCAGACGGTGGCCGTCGCGACCCCGTGCTGGCCCGCGCCGGTTTCCGCGATGATGCGCGTCTTGCCCATGCGGATCGCCAGCAGGATCTGGCCCAGCACATTGTTGATCTTGTGCGCGCCGGTGTGGTTCAGCTCGTCGCGCTTCATGTAGATCTTGGCGCCGCCCAGGTGCTGGGTCATGCGTTCCGCGAAATAGAGCGGGCTGGGCCGGCCGACGTAATGCGTCCACAGGTCGTCCATCTGCGCCCAGAAGGACGGGTCGGTCTTGGCGCGTTCGTATTCCGCCTCCAGGTCCAGGATCAGCGGCATCAGCGTCTCGGACACGAAGCGGCCGCCATAGATGCCAAAGCGCCCCTGATCGTCGGGGCCGGAGGTAAAGCTGTTCAGCAGATCGTCGGCCATGGGATGCGCCTTTGGGTTATTTGCGTGTCTGGGCAACCGGAATGCCCCTTGCCCCCGTTCTAGCCGCCATCGCGCGCAGGGTGAAGCCCGTGCAGGCAGGCGGCCCGCGAAACCGCCCGATTTGCGCGCGACGTCGTGACGCGGACAGGTTTGGCGGTTGACGCCTGGCGGATGACGGTCAAAACCTGCGCCAGACACGCCACACCGGAGGGATGATGCCCAAGGCCCGCACCCTGTCGTTGAGCGATCACCACGTCGCCAGCGTCGCCCCCGCCGAGGGGCTGCTTTACAACCCCGCCTGGCGGATGCTGGAGGATGGCGACCTGGACGCGTTGGCCGTGCGGCTGATGCAGGGGCGGACGGGCCCGATACCGATCTTCGCCTATGGGTCGCTGATCTGGAATCCGGGCTTTGCGGTGCAGGACCGCCGCCGCGCCACGGCGATCGGCTGGCACCGTGATTTTTCGCTGACGCTGGACCATTTCCGCGGCACGCCAGAACGGCCCGGCCTGATGCTCGCGCTGGCATCGGGCGGCACCTGCGACGGGCTGGTGCTGGACATCGCCGAAGGGACCGAGGTCGAATCCATGCGCGCCATCCTGCGCCGCGAACTGGTCGCGCACGAGCTGGCCGCGAATGCCTGCTGGATCCAGGTGCGCACCGATCGCGGGGTCGAATCCGCGCTGACCTTCTATGCCGATCCGGTCGACGCCCCCGTGGCGCGCCTTCCGGTCGAGGAGCAGGCGCGGCTGCTGGCGACCGCTGCAGGCGCTGCGGGCTCGGGCGCCGAATACCTGCTGCGCACCGCGCGCGGACTGGCCGAATGGGGCATCGAGGACGATTACATCTGGACGTTGCAGCACCTGGTCGCCGAACGGATCGAGGCCGAGGCGGGCTTTGTGCCCCCGACTGGCCGCTAGCCCATTCCGCGCCCCTTGCACCGGTGGGCGTGGGGATTGCGTCTATAGCGGGGACAGCAGGTGGCCGCCATCGGCCACCAGGACCGATCCGGTCATGAACGCCCCCGCGTCAGAGGCAAGCAGCAGCAGCGGCCCGGCCAGATCGGCGGCCTGCCCCAACCGCCGCTGCGGAATGCGGCGGATCTGGGCCTGGCCATGCTCGGTGGCAAAGAAATTGCGGTTGATGTCGGTCTCGACATAGCCGGGGGCCAGTGCGTTTACGCGGATGCCATGGCGCGCCCATTCCAGGGCGTGCTGTTTGGTCAGCTGGATCAGTGCGGCCTTGGACGTGGCATAGGCGGAGACCCCCGCCCCCTGCCGCAGCCCCAGGATCGAGGCGACATTGACGATGGCCCCGCGCCGCCCAGCCTCGACCAGCCTTGCGGCCACCGCCACCGACATCCGCCGTACCCCGTCCAGATTGACGCCCATCACCCGCGCCCAGTCCTGGTCGGACTGTTCCAGCGACGCACCGGGAATGGCGATGCCGCTGTTGTTCACCAGCAGGTCGACCGGGGTGCCGGCCCAGGCCTCGGCCCCGTCTACGGCGCGGCGCACGCTGTCCGGATCGGTCACGTCCAACGCGGTGACATGCGCATCGGTCAGCTGCCGCGCCAGCACCTGCATGGCCTCCACCCGCCGCGCGGCCAGGACCACCCGCGCGCCGGCATCCGACAGCACGCGCGCGAATTCCGCGCCAAGCGCGCCCGATGCCCCGGTCACCAGCGCCACGCGCCCGTCCAGGCGGAAACGATCCATGCTCATGCGGGCTCCTCGGCGGTGGTGGGGTCGGCGATCCAGGCGCGCAGCCGGGCGGCCGCCAGCAGGCGGGCATGCAGGTCGGCGTCATGGTCATGCGCACCCGCCCGGATCGCTGCCACATCGGCGGTCACGTCCTGCGACGGGCGGGCCAGCTCTCGCTGCGCCATGGCAAGGGCATTGGCAGCCAGCAGTGCGTGGTATCGTGCATCCGGCCCGCCAGGGGCGATGTCCCGGCGCAGGGTCGCCTCGGCCTCCGCGATCAGGTCCAGTGCGTCGCTCATGCGGCCTCCGGCGCGGTCATCTGCAGCAGGCGGTATTCCAGCGTGTCGGAGATGCGCCCCGTCAGCGCCAGATGCAGCGAACGTTCGGCCCCGCTGTCGTGGCGGTCGCCCTGCTGCAGGGCGATCACGGCCCACCTGATATGGGCCATGACCTCCCACCACCGCACGCGGCCGGGTTCGGGGACAATGCCACCGGCGGCGGCATAGCCCGACAGGACGGCCTCGCGGCTGGCGATGCCGCCACCGTCCAGATCGGGGCGCGAGAACCGCCAGCATTCCGCGCAGAACCACCCCAGATCGCAGGCCGGGTCCGACCAGGCGGCGAATTCCCAGTCCAGAACTGCCGTCAGCCCATCAGCATCGACCAGAAAATTTCCGGTGCGGAAATCCTGATGTGTCAGGGTCACCCTGTCGGGCGCCGGCGCGTGGCGCTCGGTCCAACGCAGCGCCCATTCCAGGCCCGGTCGCGGCGCGGGCCGCGCATCCAGCCAGCCGCGCAGCCCCGCCACCGCCTGCAGGGCCGGATCGGCGGGGCGCGGCCCCAGGACCCTTGCCAGCGCCGGGCCGGGATCGATCCTGTGGATCAGCGCCAGCTGGCGGCCCAGGTCGCGGCCCAAGGCCTCGCGGTCGCCGCCCAGGCTGGCGTCGCGCACGACCTTGGGGCCATAGCCCGTGCCGCCCACCCAGGCCATCGCCGCGAAGGGCGCGCCGATGACCGAGGCGTCATCGCAGAAGCCCAGGGGTTCGGGCACGCGCACGCCCGCGCGGTGGGCCGCGGCGATGATCGCATATTCCTCTGCCCGAGACCGGCTGGCGGCGATGGTCGCGGGGGCGTCGCGGCGGATCACCAGGCGGCGCGACATCCCGTCCGCCGTGACCGTCACCGCCCAGTTCTCCTGGATCGCGCCGCCAGACAGCTTGTCCGCGGCGGTGACCCGCGCGCCGGGCAGGTCCAGCGTCGCCGCCAGCCACGCGTCAAGTGCAGCGTTATCCGTCAGGCTCATGCGCCCCAGCCCCAGAAGTCGTCCCCCTCGCGCGCATAGGCATCGGCCAGCACCATCCGGTGCACCTCGGAGGCGCCATCGACCAGCCGCGCCTGCCGGGCATAGCGATAGATCCATTCCAGCACCGTGTCGCGGCTGTATCCCCGCGCGCCGTTCAGCTGGATGGCCACGTCGGCGGCCTGATGCAGCGTGTCGGCGACATGCAGCTTGGCCATCGACACCTCCTTGCGGGCATGGCTGCCCTGATCCAGCGCCCAGGCCGCATTCATCGTCAGCAGCCGCCCGATCTGAATGTTCAGCGCCACGCCGCCCAGCATCAGCCGCACCGATTCCCGGTCGGCCAGCCGGATGCCGAAGCCCTCGCGCGCATCGACATAGGCCTGCGCCTCGGCCATCGCGCGCTTGGCCAGGCCCAGCCAGCGCATGCAGTGGGTCAGCCGCGCGGTGCCAAGCCGGATCTGCGTGACCTTCAGCCCGTCGCCCACGCCCATCAGGCGGTTCTCGTCGGGGATCTCCAGCCCGTCGAACTCCAGCTCGCAATGGCCGCCATGCTCCTCAGGGCCCATGATGGCGATGCGGCGCAGGATCTTCCAGCCGGGCTGGTCGCGATGGAACAGGAACGCCGTCAGATGGCGGCGCTTTTCGTCGGGATTGGGGTCGGTGCGCGCGATCAGGATGAAATGCGCCGCCCCCTCGGCCCCGGTGATGAACCACTTGCGACCCGTCACGCGCCAGACATCGCCATGCCGCACCGCCGTCGTGCCGATCATGCCGGGGTCGGACCCGCCACCCGGCGCGGGTTCGGTCATCACGAAGGATGATCGCACCTCGCCCGCGACCAGCGGCGCCAGCCAGCGCGCCTGCTGATCGGGGGTGCCGACGCGGGCCAGGATGTCCATGTTCCCGTCATCGGGGGCCGCGCAGTTGAAGACCGCGGGCCCGAAGATCGAGCGGTTCGCCTCCTCGTACATCACCGCGCGGCCGGTGACAGGCAGGCCCATGCCGCCCAGGGCCTGCGGCACCTGCGGGCACCACAGACCCGCCGCCCGCGCACGCGCGCGCAGCGCCTGCAGGGGCGCATCGGCAATGTTGTCATGATCGTCCCAGTTGGCGCGGTCGGCCTCGACCGGCAGGATATGGGTATCAACGAAATCACGGGTACGGCGGCGGATGTCCTCCAACCGGGGGTCCAGGGTGAAATCGATCATGTCAGTCCTCTCCTCGCGCCATCCGCGTCCTGCCGGGGCCCACCATCCACCAGCCTCCGCGCGATGTCGATGCCGGGCGATCCAGACCCGGCGCCGCGTCAGATCAGCAGTTGCTGACCCAGGACGATCACGCGGCTGCTGGGTAGATGATAGAAGTCGGTGGCGTTCGCAGCGGATTTGGACAGGGACACGAAAAGCGTCTCCTGCCAGGCGGGCAGTTCGCGCGTCTTGCCGGGGCGGAACGTGCGGCGGCTGAGGAAGAAGGACGTCGACATGATGTCGAAGCGCACGCCTTCCTTGCGGGCCAGGGTCAGAGCCTTGGGAAGGTTCGTCTCCTCCATGTAGCCGAAGCACATGTCGATCCGGATGAAGCGGTCGGACAGGCGCGTCACCGTCAGGCGATCGTTGTCGGCGACATAGGGGCGCGTCGCCACGGTCACGCAGACGATGATGTTCGTCTCGTGCAGGACATGGTTGTGCTTGAGGTTGTGCAGCAGCGCGGCCGGCGCGATATCGGGTTCCGCGGTCAGGAAGACGGCGGTGCCGGGCACCTCGACCAGCCGGTCAGACCGGGCCAGCATCTCTATCAGCGCGGCCGTGGGGGTGGCGCTGCGCCGGGCCTGGGCCTGGACGTGGCGGGTGCCGCGGATCCAGGTCCACATCAGCACGATCATCACGGCGGCCATCATGATCGGCACCCAGCCCCCGTTCGGGATCTTGATCGCGTTCGATCCCAGGAACAGCAGTTCCAGCGCCAGCAGCGGCGTGACCACCACGGCGACCAGCATCAGGGGCCAGCGCCAGACCCGCAGGAACACGACCGAGGCCAGGATGGTGGTGATGACCATGTCCCCCGTCACCGCGATGCCGTAGGCCGCGGCCAGGTCCGAGGACGACCCGAACACCACCACCAGGACGACCACGCCGATGGCCAGGATCGCGTTGATCTTGGGCAGGTAGATCTGCCCTTCCTGGGTCTCGGAGGTGTGCAGGATCTCCAGCCGGGGCAGCAGGTTCATGCGCACCGCCTGCTTGATCATCGAGAACGCGCCCGAGATGACCGCCTGGCTGGCGATGACCGTGGCCATCGTTGCCAGGATCACCAGGAGCAGCAGCGCCCAGGGCGGCGCCATCAGGAAGAACGGGTTCGTCACCCGGTCGGGATGAGCCAGGATCATCGCCCCCTGCCCCAAATAGCTGAGCGTCAGGGCGGGCCAGACCAGCAGCACCCAGGCCATGCGGATCGGGCGACGCCCGAAATGGCCCATGTCGGCATAAAGCGCCTCTCCTCCGGTGACGGCCAGGAAGACCGATCCCAAGACGATCAGCGAGGCCAGCTTGTTCGTGACCAGGAACGCCCCGGCATGCACGGGGCTGAGCGCGCGCAGGATCGACCAGTCGTCGCCGATATGGGACAGCCCCATCACCGCCATGACGACGAACCAAGTGACCATGATCGGCCCGAACAGGATCGACACCGCCCCCGTGCCCCACCGCTGGACGATGAACAGCCCGGTGATGATGGCCAGCGTGACGGGCACCACGTAGGGGCCGAAGGCGGGGGCCACGATGGTCAGCCCCTCGACCGCGGACAGGACCGACATGGCGGGTGTGATGATCGCGTCCCCGAAGAACAGCGATATGCCGATCATTCCCAGCACCATCAGCCAGACGGGCCGCTTGCCAAGTGCCTGCTGGATCAGGGTCACCAGGCTCAGCGTGCCGCCCTCGCCCCGGTTGTCGGCGCGCATGATCAGGGCCACGTACTTGAAGCTGACGATCGAGATCAGCGTCCAGATCAGCAGCGAGATCACCCCCACCACATCATCCGGCGACAGCCCGTCGCGCGACGCGGCGTGCAGCGATTCGCGCATCGCATAGATCGGAGAGGTTCCGATGTCGCCATAGACGACCCCGATCGCCCCCAGGACCAGCCCGCCCAGATTGCTGGAACCATGCTGCCCCGCGGTGGGAAGATCGGACAGGTGCGCCGATGCGGCGGCAGGTTGCGCCGGACCGTCGGGGGTGACGTGATCGCTCATGTGTCGACAACTCTCTTGGCAGCGCCGTGGCCTGCAGGCGCTGCCGCCTCTAGCAGGCACGCGTCGCATTGAGAAGAACGGCCCGCGTTCATCTGACATCCACGAAGGCGATCACGTCAAACCCTAGCCCGGCAAGACCGGCACCATGCGTGCCGCCTGCCCATCGTTCAATCAGAACGGCACGATTTTGCCAAGCCGGATCGGGTGGCAGGTTCGATCTGTCGTTGGGTCACATCGTTAGGGGCCGAATCACGCCTGTCCCCGGCGCGACGCGCGCAGGCGGCGCCGAACGTCGCCCGGCTGCCAGAGGTGCATCAACCAGCCTTCTGCGGGCGACCGGCGACATAGGTCTGGGCCACCGCGCGGTCGTCGCCCATGATCTGCAGGATGAACAGCTCCTGCGCCAGGGTCTCGGCCTTTTCCATCCGCAACGCCATGGCGGGGGTGGCACGGGCGTCGAGGACCACCAGGTCAGCGGCGCTGCCGGGGGCCAGGGTGCCGATCTCGGCCTCCATGCCCAGGGTCAGCGCGTTGCCGCGCGTGGCCCAGTGGAACGCCGCCAGCGGATGCAGCTTCTGCCCTCGCATCTGCAGGATCTTATAGCCCTCGGCCAAGGTCTGCAGCATCGACCAGCTGGTGCCGCCGCCCACATCCGTTGCGATGCCGCTGACGATGCCCGCGGCGCGCAGCCCGTCGGCGTCGAACAGCCCGGACCCCAGGAACAGGTTCGAGGTCGGGCAGAACACCGCATGGCTGCCGGTCTCTGCCATCCGGGCGATTTCGCGGGGTTCCAGATGGATCGAGTGGCCCAGCAGCAGCTTGTCAGACAGCAGGCCGTAGCCCTCGTAGATGTCCAGATAGTCGCGCGCCTTGGGATAGAGCGACAGGGTGTATTCGATTTCGTCGACGTTTTCCGACAGATGCGTCTGCACGTGGCAGTCGGGATGGGCGCGGGCCAGCGCGCCGGCCGCTTCCATCTGTTCGGGGGAGGACGTGATCGCAAAGCGCGGCGTGATCGCATAGCGCTGGCGGCCCTTGCCGTGCCACGCCTGGATCAGCGCGGCGCTGTCGTCATGGCCCTGCTGCGGCGTGTCCAGCACGGCGGCCGGCGCATTGCGGTCCATCATCACCTTGCCCGCGACCATGGCCATGTCGCGATCATGGGCGGCAGAGAACAGCGCCTCGGCGCTGGCCTTGTGGCTGGAGCAGAAGGCAACGGCGGTCGTCGTGCCATGCGCGGTCAGCTGGTCCAGGAACAGTCCCGCCATGCGGGTGGCATGCGCGGGGTCGGCGAATTCCGCCTCGGCCGGGAAGGTATAGGTGTTCAGCCAGTCCAGCAGCTGCGCACCCCAGCTGGCAATGACCTGCAACTGGGGAAAATGGATATGCGGGTCGATGAAGCCCGCCAGGATCAGGTGCGAGCGGTGGTCGATCTCCTCCAACCCGTCGCGGGTCAGTTCGGCATGATCGCCGACGGCGACGATGCGCCCGTCATCGACCAGGATGGCCCCGTCTTCCCAGAAGCGATGATTGTCGGCCGTGTCCTGGGGATCGGCATGAAAGTCGAGGACGCGGCCCCGGATCAGCTGTTGCATGGGTATTTTTTCAAAGAAGAAGAGGTGAGGCGCGCCATCAGTTCGGCGGCGGTGAAGGCGGCGATGATTTCAGGGCGCTTGTCGCGCGAGAAGCCCGCCCCGATGGGACAGGTCAGGCCGGCGGCGTCGATCCCGCGCGAGGCGGCGAAGCGTTCGAACTGGGCCCGCTTGGTGGCGCTGCCGATCATCCCGACATAGGGCAGGTCGGTGCGGGCAAGCGCCTCGGCCGCCAGCAGGAAATCCAGTGCGTGATCGTGGGTCACGATCACCACGGACGTGCCGGGCCGGGCTGCGCGGATCTGCGCCTCGGGCAAGGGGGTCAGCAGGGTCGGGCCGCTGGCCTGCGCCAGTTCCTCCGGCCGGCTGTCGATCAGCAGGTCGTTGACCGGCAGCGGTTCCAGCGCCCGGGCCAGCGCGCGCCCGACATGGCCCGCGCCAAAGATCAGCGCATCAGCGTGATCCTGCGGCGCGGGGCCGTGGCGGTCCAGCGTCAGCACCACCCGCCCGCCGCAGCACTGGCCGATCTGGGGGCCCAACGGCACGTCCATTGTGGCATCGGCCTCGTCCCGCGCCAGCATCTGCCGCGCGCGGTCGATCGCCATGTATTCCAGCTGTCCGCCGCCGATGGTGCCGGTGACCCGGTCGGGGGTCACGAACATCTCGGCCCCCGCCTCTCGCGGGGTCGAGCCCAGGGCCCGGGTGACGCGGACGCGGATCATCCGCGCAGCCGCTCGACCGCCATCAGCACGCGTTCGGGCGTGGCGGGCGCATCCAGACGCGCGGGCGTGCGATAGTCGGCGACCGAGGCCACGGCCATGTTGATCGCCTCGAACACGCTGATGCCCAGAACGAAGGGCGGCTCTCCGACGGCCTTGGACCGCTTGATGGTCCGCTCGCTGGCCTCGGACCAGTCGGCCAGCGCGACGTTGAAGATGCGCGGGCTGTCGCTGGCAAGGGGCACCTTGTAGGTCGACGGCGCATGGGTGCGCAGGCGGCCCTTGGCGTCCCACCACAATTCCTCGGTCGTCAGCCAGCCGGCACCCTGAACGAACGCGCCCTCGACCTGACCGCGGTCCAGCACCGGGTTCAGGCTGCGGCCCACGTCGTGCAGGACGTCGGCGCGGTCGATGACGTATTCGCCGGTCAGCGTGTCCACCGACACCTCGGCCACCGCGGCGCCATAGGCGAAATAGTAGAACGGCCGCCCCTGCCCCGTCGTCCGGTCCCAGTGGATCTTGGGCGTCTTGTAGGAGCCTGCCGCCGACAGCTGGATGCGCGCCATGTACGCCGCGCGGATCACCTGGGCAAAGGGAATCATCTGATCGCCCGCCCGCACGTGCCCCGGCACGAACGCCACCTGGTCGGGGGCGACCTGCCATTTCTCGGCCACGAAGGTCACCAAGCGCGCCTTGATCTGTTCCGCCGCATCCAGCGCCGCCATCCCGTTCAGGTCGGTCCCCGACGATGCCGCCGTGGCCGAGGTGTTCGGCACCTTTTCCGTGGTGGTCTTGGTGATCTTGATGCGGCTCAGGTCGCACTGGAACGCCTCGGCGACCACTTGGGCCACCTTGGTGTTCAGACCCTGCCCCATCTCGGTCCCGCCGTGATTCAGGTGGATCGAGCCGTCGGAATAGACATGGATCAACGCCCCTGCCTGATTGAACCAGGTCGCGGTGAAGCTGATGCCGAACTTGACTGGGGTCAGCGCGATGCCCTTGCGGATCACCCCACCCTTGGCGTTCCAGTCCAGCACCGCCTGCCTGCGGGCGTGATAATCGCTGCTGGCCTCCAACTCATCGAAGATGCGCGGCAGGATCTGGTCCTGCACCGTCTGGTGATAGGGCGTCAGCTGGCCGTTCTGGTACAGGTTGCGCTTGCGCACCTCCAGCGGGTCCATGCCCAAGGCATAGGCGATCTCCTCGACCATGCGTTCGGCCACGATGGCGCCCTGGGGGCCGCCGAAGCCGCGAAAGGCGGTGTTGCTGACGGTGTTCGTCTTCATCGGGTGGCTGCTGATGCGCACGTCAGGATAGAAATAGGCGTTGTCGGCGTGAAACAGCGCCCGGTCGGTCACCGGCCCCGACAGGTCCGCCGAAAAGCCGCAGCGGGCATAGAAATCGCCCTCCACCGACCGGATGCGGCCGTCATCGTCGAAGCCCACGGCGTAATCCACCACGAAATCGTGCCGCTTGCCCGTGGCGATCATGTCGTCGTCCCGGTCCGGGCGGATCTTGACCGTCCGGTTCCAGCGCTTGGCCGCGACGGCCGCGACGCAGGCGAACAGGTTCATCTGCGTTTCCTTGCCGCCGAAACCGCCGCCCATGCGCCGCACGTTCACCACGACCGCGTTGCTGGGCACCCCCAGGACGTGGGCCACCATGTGCTGCACCTCGGACGGGTGCTGGGTCGAGACGTGCAGGACGACCTCGTCATCCTCGCCCGGCACGGCCATCGCGATCTGGCCCTCCAGATAGAAATGGTCCTGCCCGCCGATGGCAAAGCGACCCTCGATCCGGCGCGGCGCGGCGGCCATCGCCGCAGGCGCATCGCCGCGCTTGAGTGTCAGGGGGTCAGTGACATAGCCCATGCTCGCGTCGCGCGCCGCGATCGGGTCCAGCGCATGGGGCAGCACGTCATAATCGATCCGCGCCTTGTGCGCCGCGCGGCGCGCCTGGTCGCGCGTTTCGGCGATGACCGCAAAGACCGGCTGGCCCCAGAACTGCACCACGCCTTCGGCAAAGATCGGGTCGTCGTTCTTGCCGTTGGGCGACACGTCGTTGACGCCCGGCAGATCGGCCGCCGTCAGGATGCCCAGCACGCCCGGCTGCGCCACCGTTTCGGTGAAATCCATGCCCGTGATGCGGCCATGGGCGCAGGACGACAGGCCCAGATAGGCGTGGATCGTGCCGGTGGGCTCGACCAGATCGTCGGTGTATTCGGCACGGCCGGTGACATGCTTGGCGGCGCTGTCATGGGCGGTGTCCTGATGGGCCTGGCCCGTGATGGTCGCGGTGTCGTCCTTCATGGCCTAGACTCCTTCGCTCTGGCGCAGCCGTACGGGCAGGCCGGGTTCGGATTGCTCCAGCCAGAACCGCCGGATCAGGTTGCGTGCGACGGTCGCGCGGTATTCCGCGCTGGCGCGCATGTCGGACAGCGGCTGGAAATCCTCCGCGATCGCGCGGGCGGCGGCATCGAAGCTTGCCGCCGCGAAGGGCTGCCCCTGCAGCGCGGCCTCGGCACGGCGGGCGCGCTTGGGCGTTCCGGCCATGCCGCCGAAGGCCAGCCGCGCACGGGTGATCATGCCGTCCGCCACGTCGATGCAGAACCCCGCCGCGACAGAGGTGATATCGCTGTCGCGCCGCTTGCTGACCTTGTAGGCCGCGATGCGCGCCTGGGGCTGCATGGGGATCAGGACCTCCTCGACGAACTCGCCTTGCCGGCGGTCCTGCTTGCCGTAGTCGATGAAGAAATCCTCCAGCGGCAGCTCGCGGCGCGTGTCGCCCCCGCGCAGGACGATCCGCGCGTCCAGCGCGATCAGCAAGGGCGGCGTATCCCCGATCGGAGAGCCGTTGGCGATGTTCGCCCCGATGGTGCCGGCATTGCGCACCTGCCAGCCGCCGATGCGCGACCAGTATTCGGCGGCCTGCGGAACATGGCGGGCGATCAGGGGCGCGGCCTCGCTGTAGGTCACGCCGGCACCCAGACGGATCATGCCGTCCTCGACCGCGATGTCCTTCATCAGGTGACCGATAAAGATGGCCGGGCTGATGTCGCGCATGAACTTGGTGACCCACAACCCGACATCGGTGGCGCCCGCGACCAGCGTCGCCTTGGGTTCGTCCAGCAGCAGCTGGGCCAGATCGTCGGTATCGGCGGGGACCAGTGCCCGGTCCGCTCCGCGCGCAAGCGACACCCGCGCGCCACGCATCCCGGCCAGGCGCGCGGCCACCGCGTCGCGTTCGCGGGACAGCGCGTCCTGGGCCTGCCCTCCGGCCGCGCCCGCGGCCAGGGCCGCGCGGATGATCGGCGCATAGCCCGTGCAGCGGCAGATGTTGCCCTGCAGCGCGGTCTCGATCTCGGTGGCATCGGCATCGGGATTGGTCATCCACAGCCCGTAGAGCGCCATCACGATGCCCGGCGTGCAGAAGCCGCACTGGCTGCCGTGATGGTCCACCATTGCGGCCTGGACCGGGTGCAGACCGCCATCGGGGCCGCGCAGATGCTCGATCGTGACGATATGTGTGGCATGGCACGAGGCCAGCAGCCGGATGCAGGCGTTCACCGGCTCATAGACCAGCCCTGTGGCGGTCAGGCGTCCCGCAAGCACCGTGCAGGCGCCGCAATCGCCCTCGGCGCAGCCCTCCTTGGTGCCGGTCATCCGGCGCGCAAGGCGCAGATGATCCAGCAGCGTGTCCGAAGCGCCGACCTCTGTCAGGGCGATCTCGGTGTCGTTCAGAAGAAACCGCAGCTGGGTCATGATAGCCTTTCCTTGCCTTGGTCCAAGTCTACGGCCTGGCGGTGCGTTTCGAAATCGGCTGTGATCTAGAAGACTTTACACGTTCCGTTGAAAGCGGACCACCGTCACATGGCGTCAGGCGCGAAAGCCGCGCCATCTGCGACAATCTTCGGCAGCCCTTTCCAGCGGTGGCCGGACCTTGCCGGGGGCGCAGAAAGGCGCGGCGGCCCCCCATCGAGGGGGACCGCCGCGCCCGGGGGACTGGGCCCCCGTGTCCCGCCGTTGCGCGGGCCGTTGTTACTCAGCGGGGAATGGCCCTACAGGCCCGCGACCCCCAGGGGTCCAACCTCGCGGAACCAGCGCAGGATCGCGTCGCGCTCGGCGTCCTCCATCCCGGTGATGTTCGCAGGGGGCATCGCATCGGTCAGTCCCGCCTGGACATAGACCTGATGCGCGGCGCGGGCGATGTCGGCGGGCGTCTCCAGCAGGACGCCCTTGGGCGCGGTGCGGATGCCGTCCCAGACCGGTTCGCGCGCATGGCACATCGAACAGCGGCCGATGACGGCTTGGCTGGCATCCTCGAACCCCTCGGCCTCGGCGAAGCGCGCCTCGACCGGGGTCAGGGGCCGCGCCATCGCCTCGTCATAGCTGTCCTGGTTCACGCCGATCGACGCCAGCCACATCACCCCGATGAACAGCATCGTCGTGACCGCCCAGGTCCACCACTGGTATCCCTTGCGGGCGTGCATGGTGTTGAAGAAGTGCCGGATGGTCACACCCATCAGGAAGATCAGCGCCGCGATCAGCCAGTTGTACTGGCTGGCGAAGGCCAGCGGGTAGTGGTTCGACAGCATCAGGAAGATGACCGGCAGCGTCAGGTAGTTGTTGTGCGTCGACCGCAGCTTGGCGATCTTGCCGTATTTTGGGTCGGCGGGGCGCCCGGCCTTCAGGTCGGCGACCACGATGCGCTGGTTCGGCATGATGATCAGGAACACGTTCGCGGTCATGATCGTCGCGGTGAAGGCGCCCAGATGCAGCAGCGCCGCGCGGCCCGTGAAGATCTGGTCATAGGCCCAGCCCATCGCCACCAGCGCCGCGAACAGCAGCAGCATCAGCACCGTGGGACGGTTGCCCAGGGGCGACTTGCACAGCCCGTCATAGATCAGCCAGCCCACCGCCAGCGACCCGCCCGAGATCAGGATCGCCTGCCAGATCGCCAGGTCGGCCTTGGCGGGCTCGATCAGGTACAGGTTGGCGCCGGCCCAATAGGTGACCATCAGCAGCGCGGCCCCAGACAGCCAGGTCGCATAGCTTTCCCATTTGAACCAGGTCAGATGCTCGGGCATGCGCTCGGGCGCGACCAGGTACTTGCGGATGTGATAGAATCCCCCGCCGTGGACCTGCCATTCCTCGCCATGCGCGCCCTTGGGAAGGTCGGGTGCCTTCTGCAGGCCCAGGTCCAGCGCGATGAAGTAGAACGACGACCCGATCCACGCGATGGCGGTGATCACGTGCAGCCAGCGGACGGCAAAGGAGAGGAACTCCCACAGGATGGCGATTTCCGGGATCATCTCAGCTGCCCCGATAGGTGGAATAGCCGAACGGAGAGACCAGCAGCGGCACGTGGTAATGGTCGTTCTGCGACATGCCGAAGCGGATCGGGATCACGTCCAGAAAGCGGGGGCTTTCGGGAGCCACGCCCGACGCGTCCATCCAGGCGCCGGCATGGAATTCCAGCTCGTAGGTGCCGGTGGCGAAATCGCCCGCCGGCAGGATATGCGCATCGGTGCGCCCGTCGTCATTGGTCACCATGCGCGCGATCTCCTCGCGCGCGGGCGACAGCCGGAACAGCACCACCTGCATCCCGCGCGCGGGCAGCCCGCGCGCCGTGTCCAGAACATGCGTTGTCAGAAAACCCGACATGAAATCCCCCCGTCTTGATCGTTTCTGCGCCGTGATACCCGATTTGCCCAAGGGCGGCAGGGGCTTGATGGACAAGGCAGTCTTAAGAAACCGTGCATAATCGATCCTCAGTGATCGGCCAGGCGACCGGCTTCGGCCAGTTCAGCCTCGTCCGCGGGGGCCGCACCGTTGTAGAACCAGTTCAGCGCCACCGCGCTGACCGCGGCCAGCAGGATGCCCGAATGGATCAGCGGATGGATCGCATGGGGCAGCCACTGCTTGAAGTTCGGGGCGACCAGCGGGATCATCGCCATGCCGATGCTGATGGCCACGACGAACAGATTGTGGCGGTTGGCGGTGAAATCAACACGGCTCAGGATGCGGATGCCGGTGGCGGCGACCATCCCGAACATCACCAGCCCTGCCCCGCCCAGGACGGTGGTCGGCAGGCTTTCGACCAGGGCGCCCATCTTGGGGATCAGGCCCAGCACGATCATGATGATGCCGCCCGCCACGCAGACGAACCGCGACCGGATGCCCGTGACCCCAACCAGCCCGACGTTCTGCGAGAAAGAGGTATAGGGGAAGGTGTTGAAGATGCCGCCCAGCATCGTGCCCAGACCGTCGGCACGCAGGCCCGCGGCCAGGCCGCGAGAGTTGATCGGACGGCGGCACATGTCTGACAGCGCCAGGAACATGCCCGTCGATTCGATCATCACTACGATCATCACCAGGACCATCGTGACGATCATCACCGGGTCAAAGGTCGGAGGACCGAAATGGAACGGCTTGATGACGGCGAACCAGGCGGCCTCTCCGACCTTGTCGAACTGCATCAGCCCCATCGCCGCCGCGGCGACGCCGCCCACGGCGATGCCAAGCAGCACGGCGATGTTGGCCATGAAACCGCGGGCGAACCGCGACACCAGCAGGATCGTGCCCAGCACCAGCACCGCGATCAGGATGTTCGTCCCCGAAGCATAGGCGGGGTTCGGCATGGCGGGCGCCAGGCGCAGCCCCTCGGGCACGCCGCCTGCGGCGATGGCGCCGTCCAGCCAGGCCTGCTGCGCGGGATCGACCAGCATCGGCGCGGTCGGACCGACCGGCAGGCCGAAGATCCAGTTGATCCCGATGGGCATCAGGCTGATGCCGATGGCCAGGATGACCGTGCCGGTGACGACGGGCGGAAAGAACCGCAGCACCCGCCCGATCAGCGGCGCCAGCAGGATGGCGATCAGGCCCGCCGCGATGATCGCACCGAACAGTGCGCGCGCCCCGTCGGTGCCCGGCGTCTGGCCCGCGATGGCGACCATCGGCCCCACGGCCGCAAAGGTTACGCCCATCATCACCGGCAGGCGGATGCCGAAATACTGGGTCATGCCCAGGCTTTGGATCAGGGTCGCCAGTCCGCAGACGAACAGGTCGGCCGAGATCAGGAAGGCCACCTCCTCGGGTGGCAGCTGCAGGGCGCGGCCGACGATCAGCGGCACCGCGATGGCGCCCGCGTACATGACCAGCACGTGCTGGAAACCCAACGTGATCAATCGCCCCGTGGGCAGCATCTGGTCGACGGGATGGACCTGGGTCCGGGAAAGGCTGTCTGTCATGGCGGGCTCCCCTTCTGATGTCGCGTCGTGGTTGCGCGACTGACCCAGACCTAGCTTGGCCCGTCATTTTCCCGAAACAGATTTTCAGGGCGACGTCGGCACCCTACCCCCGGCTGCCCGAAATCCCGGCACCGAATCCGCCCCTGCCCAACCCATGCCGGGAACCCGCGGCGACCGAAAATGGAAATGTTTTCTAAGCGTTGGCTTTTTGGCTTGCGAGACGTCATTTTCGCCCGCATCTAAAGGCAGCATTAACAAGGGACGCATAATGGCCGACCCGACCCGCAAGCGGGGGCGCCCCCGCAAGACCCTGCCCGACGCACCGGGCACCGTGCAGTCGCTGGACCGGGCGCTGGACCTTCTTGACCTGTTGGCGGCCCATCCCGGCCTGACCTTGTCCGAGGTGGCGGACCGATCGGCACAGCCGCCCTCGACCGTGCACCGGGTGCTGCACACGCTGGCCGCGCGCGGCATGGCCGAAAGCGACCCCGCGACGCAGGCCTGGAACATCGGACCGCAGGCGTTCCGCCTGGGATCGGCCTTCATGCGCCGGTCGGGCCTTGTGGAACGCGCCCGCCCGATCATGCGCGCGCTGATGGAACATACCGGCGAGACCGCGAACCTGGGCATCCTGCAGGGCGACAGCGTGCTGTTCCTGTCCCAGGTCGAGACCTCCGAGACGATCCGCGCGTTCTTTCCCCCCGGCACCCGGTCGCCCCTGCACGCATCGGGGATCGGCAAGGCGCTGCTGGCGTTCCGGCCCGGCAGCGTCGCGGCACTGGGTCCCCTGGCGCGGTTCACCGACACCACGCTGACCGACCCCGCGGCGCTGGAGGCGGACCTGGCCCGCATCCGGCACCGCGGCTTTTCCTTCGACGACGAAGAACGCAGCCGGGGCATGCGCTGCATCGCGGCCCCCGTCTTCGATCTGTCCGGCGAGGCGATCGCCGGGATCAGCGTCAGCGGCCCCACGCACCGCATCGGGGCCGAACACGTCAAGACCCTGGGCGCGATGGTGGCCGCCGCGGCGGCCAACCTGTCCGATGCCCTGGGCGGCCCGACCCGCTGACCGGGGTCAGTGCGCGCCGAACAACGCGAACTTGGCCACGAACAGGGCCGCGATGATCCAGGTTGCGGCATGCACCTCGCGCGCGCGGCCGGTCAGCAGCTTGATCACGGCATAGCTGATGAAGCCGAAGGCCAAGCCGTTGGCGATGGAATAAGTCAGCGGCATGGCGATGGCGGTCAGCACCGAAGGCGCGGCCTCGGTCACGTCGTCCCAGCTGACCTCGGCCAGCTCGCGCACCATCAGCGTCGCGACATACAGAAGCGCGGGCGCGGTCGCATAGGCGGGCACCGACCCGGCCAGCGGCGCAAAGAACATCGCGGCCAGGAACAGCAGGCCCACGACCACCGCGGTCAGGCCGGTCCGGCCCCCCGCCTGCACGCCCGACGCGCTTTCCACATAGGCGGTTGTCGAGGACGTGCCCAGCAGCGCACCGGCCGTGATCGCGGTCGAATCCGCCATCAGCGCGCGGCCCAGGTTCTTGTTCTTGTGGGTCGGCCCCTCGGTCAGCAGGCCCGCGCGCTTGGCCACGCCGATCAGCGTGCCGGTGGCGTCGAAGACCTCGACCAAGACCATGACCAGAACGACCTGGAAGATGCCGAAGGTCAATGCGCCCATCAGGTCCATCTGCAGGAAGGTCGGCGCGATCGACGGCGGCATGGACATGACGCCAGAAAACTGGCTGACGCCAAGAACGATTGCCGCGACCGTCACCACCAGGATGCCGATCAGGATCGCCCCCGTGACCCGCAGCGCGTCCAGCGTCACGATCAGAAAAAACCCGCAGATCGTCAGCAGCGTGCCCGTGGCGGTCAGATCGCCCAACGCGACCAGCGTCGCGGGGTTGCCCACCACGATGCCCGACGACTGCAGTGCGATGATCGCCAGGAACAGGCCGATGCCCGCCGCGATGGCGCTGCGCATCGACGCGGGGATGCCCGCGATCAGCCAGCGCCGGATGCCCGTCAGCGACAGGAACAGGAAGATCATCCCGCTGATGAACACCGCGCCCAGCGCCTGCTGCCAGGTAAAGCCCATGACGCCCACGACGGTGAAGGCGAAGAAGGCGTTCAGCCCCATGCCCGGCGCCATGCCGATGGGCCAGTTGGCCCACATCCCCATGATCAGCGAGCCCAGCGCCGCGGCAAGACAGGTCGCGACGAAGACCGCGTCGCGGTCCATGCCGGTTGTGGACAGGATGTCCGGATTGACGAAGATGATATATGCCATCGTCAGGAAGGTGGTGATCCCGGCGATCACCTCCGTCCTGACGCTGCTGCCTTTTTCGGCAAGTCCAAAATAGCGTTCCATGCGTCCCCCCTTAGCGGACCCCCCGTCCGCCGTTGGGCCGGACAGTGGGCGGCGCGGCCTCATGCCGCAATTGTCCCCGGCGCGTAAGTCTTTCAACGCGATTTTGAAAGACCCGACCATTGTCGCGCATTCCTTGATACAGAATTCCGCCCCTGACCGCTTGTCCTTGCGCGGCCGCCGCGCTTTGCTGACGCAACGACAGGCACAAGGGGGAGAGAGATGCGCTACAGCCGAGACCTGACCGGATATGGCCGGACCACCCCCGATCCCCGCTGGCCGGGCGGTGCCCGCATCGCGGTCCAGATCGTCCTCAACTACGAGGAAGGCGGAGAGAACAGCATCGAGCATGGCGATCCCGCCTCGGAGGCGTTCCTGTCCGAGATCATCGGCGCCCAGCCCTGGCCCGGCCAGCGGCACTGGAACATGGAATCGATCTATGACTATGGCGCGCGGTCGGGCTTCTGGCGGATGCACCGCATGCTTAGCGACCTGCCGATCACCGTCTATGGCGTCGCCACCGCGCTGGAGCGCAGCCCCGAACAGGTGGCCGCCATGCAGGAGGCCGGGTGGGAGATCGCGACCCACGGACTGAAATGGATCGACTATCGCAACGTCCCGCGAGAGGTCGAGGCCGACCACATCGCCCAGGCCGTGTCCCTTCACACCGCCATCACCGGTGAACGCCCGCACGGCTTCTATCAGGGGCGCACGTCGATGAACACGGTGGCCTTGGGCTGCGAGGAAGGCGGGTTCGCCTATCTGGCCGACACCATCGCGGACGAACTGCCCTATTGGCACGTCCACAACGGCCGGCCGCAGCTGATGGTGCCCTATACGATGGACGCCAACGACATGCGATTTTCCAGCGGACAAGGGTTCGGAACGGGGACCGACTTCTTCGACTATCTGCGCGACAGCTTCGACATCCTCTATGCCGAAGGGGCCGCCGGCGCGCCCAAGATGATGTCCATCGGCCTGCATTGCCGCTTGGCCGGGCGCCCCGGTCGAGCCATGGCGATCCAGCGGTTCCTGGACCACGCCCGAAGCCACGAGGGCGTCTGGTTCGCTAGCCGCCTGGACATCGCCCGCCATTGGGCGGCCGAACATCCGTTCCAGCCCCGCACACGCCCGTCGCAGATGGACCGCGACGCCTTTGTTGCACGGTTCGGCGGCGTCTATGAACATTCTCCCTTCATCGCCGAACGCGTCTGGGATGCCGAAATGGGTGCCGTCCACGACACGCCCGGCGGCCTTGCCGGGCGCATGGCGCAGATGTTCCGCGCGTCAGGCGACGACGAACGACTGGGCGTGCTGCGGGCCCACCCCGATCTGGCCGGCAAGCTGGCGCTGGCAAAGCGTCTGACCGCCGACAGCACCGCCGAACAGGCCAGCGCCGGTCTGGACGCGCTGACCGATGCGGAACGGGCCGAATTCACACGCCTGAACGACGCCTATGTCGCCAAGCACGGCTTTCCGTTCATCATCGCGGTCCGCGACCACGACAAGGCGGGCATCCTGTCCGCCATGCAGGCCCGCGTCGACAACGACACCGCCACCGAACGCGCCACAGCCGAGGCGCAGGTCACCCGCATCGCCACCCTTCGCCTGAAAGAGATCCTGAAATGACCCAGACCGGCCCCGCGGGCGCCCCCACCGGCGACATCGCCCAGCTTCCCACCGATGATGCCACCGCGCCGCGCATCCACTATGCCGGCCCCGTGGCGGGCCTGCCGCCCCAGACGGGGATGACCACCGACACGGCGATCTTCACCGAGGCCTATGCCGTCATCCCCCGCACCGTGATGCGCGACATCGTCACCAGCTATCTGCCCGGCTGGCAGGGGATGCGGTTCTGGATGTTGGCCCGCCCGCTGACCGGGTTCGCGGAAACCTTCAGCCAGTACATCGTCGAACTGGCCGAAGGCGGCGGCAGCGATACGCCTGACGACGACCCCGAGGTCCAGCACGCGATTTTTGTCACCGGCGGCGACATGCAGGTGGTGATCGACGGGACCGAGCATTTGCTGTCGCCGGGCGGCTTTGCCTATATCCCGGCTGGCACGCCGTGGCGGGTCAGGAACCGCACCGCAGGCCCCGCAGGCTTTCACTGGTGGCGCAAGCGCTGGCAGCCCTTTGCCGGCACGGACAAGCCCGACCCCATCGTAGTGCAGGAACAGGACATCGCCCCGTCCATGATGCCCGACACGGACGGGGCATGGGGCACCACGCGCTTCATGGACCCGGCCGATCTGCGCCATGACATGCACATCACCGTCGTGACGTTCAAACCCGGCGGCTCGATTCCCTTCGCGGAAACGCACGTGATGGAACACGGCCTGTTCGTGCTGGAAGGAAAGGCCGTCTATCGCCTGAACCGGGATTGGGTCGAGGTGGGTCCGGGCGATTACATGTGGCTGCGCGCCTTCTGCCCGCAAGCCTGTTACGCCGGCGGCCCGGGGCCGTTCCGTTATCTTCTGTACAAGGACGTCAACCGCCACGCGACGCTGTGGCCGAACCGCTAATTCGCCGGGGCTGCGATCACTTCAGCGGATCGTGGCCCCAGTTCATCAGGGAATAGCGCCAGTCGCTGTGTTCCTTGTCCTTTTCGGGGCCACCCTGTGCCAAGTGGCGCTTGATGTAGCCCGCGACCTTGGCCATGTGCGACCAGTCGTCGTCGGTCAGGTCGGCCTTCTTCTTGTCCTTGATGCGCAGGATGTGGCGACCAGACTTGTGGCCGGTGCTTTCGCCCTGCCCGCCGGTGTCGCCCACCGACTTGCTGTCGTCAGTGTCCAGCCAATCTTTCAGCTGGGACGGCGTCATGTTCACCAGCTTCTGCCAGTCGTCCCAAACCTGTTCATGCGATGCCACTGAATCCTCCTGCGATCGGCGGAAAAACTCTTGGCGCCAATGCGCGGTTCCAATCGGGCGGCATTCTGCTATGACCCCGCGTTGCACAGAATGCAAATCATTAACGTGGTAAACAGATGCGGATCATTGGCCTTGATGCGGCGCGAAGCCTGGCGATCGTGCTGGCAATGTCGTCGCATGTCTTTGCGGATGTGGGCCTTTACGCCCACATGTCCGGACCGCTGACCCGCATTGCGGGATTTGCCTTCCAGATCGCCACACCGACCTTCATCCTGCTGTTCGGCACAATGCTGGAGGTGGTCTATCGCCCACGATGGACCACGCGTCAGGCGCGCCATGGGGTTGCCATGCGGCTTTTGTCGCGGGCGTTCCAGTGCTGGGTTCTCTATGCGCTGACGATCCTGACACTGACCTTGACCGATGACGGCTACTCGGTGCCCTACAGCACCGCGACGATCCTGTTCATGGGAAATTCACCCTATACGGAAATCCTGAAGTTCTATGCCATCGTCCTCGCCATCGCGCCGATTCTGTTGTGGATTCGGGCGCGGACCGGGCTGTTGCCGCTGGCGGTCGCCGCGCTGGCCTGTCACGCGGCGTGGCCCCTGCTCAGCGGCCTTCCGGACGTCCAGAACGATCTGGGCGCGCCCACCCCCGTGGCCAGCCTCGTGCAGTTCCTGACCGGTTTCGGCGACCTGCCGCTTGCAGGTCCGTCCGTGCTGCACGGCCTGACGCTGGTCGTCGCCGGACAATGCCTGGGCCGCTATCTGACCGGCCCGTCGGCGGCGGGATCGACAGACCCCTTGGCCGATCCAAGCTTTGGCCGCCGGGTGCGTGCGCTGCTGGTCGGGGGCGCGGGGGTCGCGCTGATCGGCGGGCTGTTCGTCAGCGTCGACGTGATTGACGGCCTGGCGGGTGGTAGCCTGCGCAGGGACAGCAATCCGCTCTATTTCGCAACTGGCATCCTGTCGGCGACGCTGATGACGCTGTTCTTCGTCTGGTTGATCGACATCCGCAAGATCGGAAGTACCGGGGCATGGTCCCGCGTCACCTTCTTTGGCCGCACCAGCATGTTCACCTTCGGCTGGGGCAATGTCCTGCTGTATCTGGTCGCCCCGCAGCCCACCGACGTGACCGGGGCACTGGCATGGACCGCCGCCCTGCTGGCCGCGCTGTGCGTGATGAGCCTTGGTTTCGACCGCGCCGCGCGCCGCTCGACGACGGTGGCGACCACGCTGACGCGGCTCAGACGGCCCGCCGACTGGCTGGCCGAACGGCTGCTATGGGGGATGGGCCGACTGCGCGCGGCCTAGCTCAGACCTTGGTGGCGCTGACCGGTGGCGTGACGGTGCGGGCGCGAATGCGCGCCTCGCGCCAGGTGATATAGCTGATCGCCCCGATCATCAGACCGCCGCCCAGGATCACCCACGGGTCCAGCGGCTCATGAAAGACCAGCACGCCGACCAGGCTGGCCCAGATCAGCTGCAGGAACGTCACCGGCTGCGTGACCGTCAGCGGCGCCGCCGCAAAGGCCCGCGTCATCGTGTAGTGGCCAAGCGTCGCAAAGACCGCGACCAGCGCCAGCCAGCCCAGCTGGCCCATCGTCGGCGGCACCCACTGCGCGATGGCCAGCGGTGCCAGACCGACCGACACAGTCAGCGACATCATCGCCACGACCACCGCCGCGGGCACGCGATCCGACAGCTGCTTGGCGATCAGATATGACAGACCGAAGGCGACAGCGGCCAGCACCTGGCTCAGATGCCCGGGGTCCAGCTCCCGCAACCCCGGCCGCAGTACGACCAGCGCGCCCATAAGCGCCACCGCCACCGCCGCGATCCGCCGCGAGGCCAGCTTTTCGCCCAGGAACAGCGCGGCGCAGATCGTCACGATGATGGGGTTCAGAAAGCCGATGGCCGTCACCTCGGCCACGGTGATGCGCGACATCGCATAGAACCATGCGACCACCGCCACCACGTGCAGCGCCCCACGCAGCGCGAACAGCCCCCAGATCCCCCGCGAAAACCCGCCCCGCAAGGCGCTGGTGATGACCGGGGCCAGAAACACCAATCCGAACAGAAAGCGGATGAACGCCGCCTGCGCCGCGGGCAGCGCGCCGTCCAGCCCGCGCACGATGGTGTTGACCGCGACAAAGCACAGCCCTGTCGCCAGCATCCATCCGATGCCGATCAGGTCGCGGCGTGTCTCGCTTTGCATCTGCATGATCTGCAATTGCCGCCTTTCCCGGCGGCGCGCAAGGCGCAAAACGCAAGACGGGCCGGCCCCGATGGGAACGGCCCGCCCGCGCAATCGACGGCGATTACAGTTGCGCCGCGATCTCTTCCGAGATGTCGAAATTGCCGGTGACGGTCTGCACGTCGTCGTCATCCTCCAGCGTGTCGATCAGGCGCATCAGCTTTTGCGCGGTCTCAAGGTCGGTGACCTCGGTGGGCGCCTGAGGCTTCCAGATCAGCTTGGCGGTGTCGGATTCGCCCAAGGACGCCTCCAATGCGCTGGACACCTCGTTCAGCGCGGTGTCGGCGCAATAGATCCAGTGGCCCTCCTCGTCGGATTCGACGTCGTCAGCCCCGGCTTCCAGCGCAGCCAGCATGACCGTATCGGCATCGCCCGCGGATGCGGGATAGACGATCTCTCCGACCCGGTCGAACATGAAGCTGACCGAACCGGTTTGGCCCATGTCGCCGCCCGACTTGGTGAAATAGCTGCGCACGTTCGACGCGGTGCGGTTGCGGTTGTCCGTCATCGCCTCGACCACCAGCGCGATCCCGTTCGGGCCGTAACCCTCATAGCGGATCTCGTCATAGGTCTCGGCGTCGCCGCCCTGCGATTTCTTGATGGCGCGGTCGATCACGTCCTTGGGAACGGATTTCGACTTGGCCTCCTTGACGGCCAGGCGCAGGCGCGGGTTCTTTTCAGGATCGGGGTCGCCCATCTTGGCGGCCACGGTGATCTCTTTCGCCAGCTTGGAGAACAGCTTGGACCGCAGCTTGTCCTGCCGGCCCTTGCGGTGCTGGATGTTGGCCCATTTGGAATGCCCTGCCATGTCGGGTCGTCCTTCGTGCGGAAACTGGAATATGGCCCGCTTCTAGTCCAGCGGGCACCCCCATCGCAATGCGAAACGCGGCCCCAAGGGGCCGCGCGGTGGTCGTCCGGTGATCTGGCGCGCCTTACAACGCGGCGGAACCGCCCAGGATGCGGCGGACTTCGCCGTCGCGGGTCAGACCCTTGGCCGACAGTTCGGCATCCGACATCTGGCTCAGGCGGTTCAGCGCGCGCATCTGCGGGCTAGCCTCGGCCAGAGCGATCATGAAGCGGCCCACGGCACGGAACGGCGCCAACAGCGAGCCGGCCGAGAAAACGGTGGATTTGTGATCGACAGAAGCGATGGTCGCCATGTGGAAACTCCTTGCATAGGACAAAGTCGTTTCCTCCCCTGCGCCCTAGATCGGGGTTTTGCCCCCCGATCGCAACAGCCGATGCTGCATGGCAGCATTGCAGTCGCGGCAAACGCAAGGCGTCAGGGGACCAGCGGCCACAGGATGGGGATGATCAGGCACGCCACGATGCCGCAGATGATGTCCAGCGGCACGCCCACCTTGACGAAGTCGGAGAACCGATACCCCCCCGGTCCATAGACCATCATATGCGTCTGATAGCCGATTGGCGTCGCAAAGGCGACGGTCGCCGCGAACATGACGGCCACGACATAGGGTCGTGGGTCGTGGCCAAGGGTCGTGGCCAGCGCGATGGCAATGGGCGTCAGAAGGACGGCGACAGCATTGTTCGACAGGACCTCGGTCAGGATCAGGCCCAGGAAATAGACCGCGATGAGGGTCAGGAACGGCGGCAGGTCCATCAGGTGCGGCGCCAGGAAGTCGACGATCAGGTTGACCGTCCCCGTATGTTCCAACGCCTCGCCCACGGCCAGCATGGCGAAGATCATCGCCATCAGGCGGCCGTCCACGAAAGAGAACGCCTCTTCGGCGTCGACGCAGCGGGTGATCAGGATCACCGCCGCCGCCAGGAAGGACAGCGCCAGGATCGGGGCGACGTTCAGGGCCGCCAGCGTCACCACGGCCAGCAGGCAGATGATCGCGATGGGCGCGCGATTGCGCCGATAGGCCCGCGCCGAGGGGCGCGAGACGTCGACCATCTCCATGTCGGTGGCCAGGCGGCCGATATCCTCGGGCGCGCCCTCCAGCAGCAGGGTGTCGCCCACGCGCACCACCAGGTCGTCCAGCTGGCGACCGATGTTCTGGTTCCGCCGGTGCGCCGCCAGGACATAGATGCCATAGCGGCGGCGCAGGCGCAGGTCGCCAAGGCGGCGACCGATCAGATGGCAGCCCGGCGAGATCAGGACCTCGACCGTCTCGGTCGCGACCGAGCCCAGCTTGTCCAGCATCTGCAGGTTCTTGTTGTCCAGCATCTCCAGCAGGTCGGACATCTCCGACCGCAGGACGACGCGGTCGCCGGGGGCCAGCACCACCTCGGGCAGGTTGCGGCGCAGCGAAGCGTCGCCCCGCAGCACGTCGATCAGGCGCACCGCGTCGCGCTTGAACAGCGCCACCTCGGTCACGGTCTGGCCGACCAGGGATGAATCCTCGGGAATCGCGACTTCGGTGAAGTACTTCATCTCGCGGCGCGACCCCAGGAAGCCGGCCAGCGAGGTGCGTTCGGGCAGAAGCTTGCGCCCGATCAGCAGGAAATAGGCGATCCCGGCAAGCGTGATGGCGATGCCCACCGGGGCGATCTCGAAGATCGTGAAGGGCTCCATCCCGCGTTCGCGCGCCACCCCGTCGACCAGCAGGTTGGTCGAGGTGCCGATCAACGAGATCATGCCCCCCATCAACGTGAAATAACTAAGCGGCATCAGAAGTTTGGACGGCGTTGTTCCAAGCCGCAGCGCCAGCTGGATGCAGATCGGAATCATCACCGCGACGACCGGCGTGTTGTTCATCACCGCCGATGCAACGATCACGAAGCCGAACAGGCTGGCCACCGCCAGCATCGGATTGGTGTCGGCGCGGGCCGATACGATGCTGGACATCAGGTCCAGCGCCCCTGTCCGCATCAGGCCGCCCATCAGCAGGTACATGAAGGCGATCGTCCAGGGCGCGGCATTCGACAGCACCCCCGCCGCATCCTCGACCGGCAGCAGCCCCAGCACCATCATCGTCGCCGCCGAGGCGATGGCGATGACCTCTGGCGGGTGCTTTTCGCGGATGAAGAGGACAAAGGTGATGCTGACGATGATCAGCATGGCAACGGAAGCGGTCGTGCCGGTCAGTTCAAAGCCAAGCATGAAGATCCTGTCTCGTCACACGGCCCGGATGCGGCCCCGACATCGGGGTGTAGAGCAGTTTTCTGCGCTGCCGCAAGCGAAAGTTGAAACGGTGCCGGCGGGTCAGGCCGGATGCGTGGCCGCCAGCCGACCGCCGTCGCGCACCGGCTGGACGCTGCGCGCCTGGCCCGTGCGGTCGTCCGTCTCGACCAGCACGCCGGACAGCGTCGCCTCGCCTTCTGCGGGCACAAAGCGGTCGCGGACCATACCGGTGATGAAGCGGCGCAGCGGCTCCGCCTTGTCCATGCCGATCACGCTGTCATAGTCGCCGCACATTCCCGCATCGGTCAGATAGGCCGTGCCGCGCGGCAGGACCTGTGCATCGGCCGTGGGGACGTGGGTGTGGGTGCCCACCACCAGGCTGGCGCGCCCGTCGCAGAAATGACCCACGGCCATCTTCTCGCTGGTCGCCTCGGCGTGGATGTCGACCAGGGCGGCCTGCACCATGCCGCCCGGCGGATGGGCGCGCAGCACGCCGTCCAGCGCCGAGAACGGATCGTCATAGGGACGCGACATGAACACCTGGCCCAGGGCCTGCACGATCAGCGCCTTGCGCCCGCGCTGGTCGCTGATGATCGTATGGCCGCGGCCCGGCGCCTCGCGCGCGAAGTTCAGCGGGCGCACGATCCGCGGTTCGCGGTCGATGAAGGCCAGCATCTCCTTTTGATCAAAGGCATGGTCGCCGAGCGTCAGGCAATCGGCACCCGCCTCCAGCAGCAGTTGCGCGTGACCCGCGGTCAGGCCGCGCCCGCCGCTGGCATTCTCCGAATTGACCACGACAAGATCGGCCTTCAGCCGGGCGCGCAGCCCCGCCAGCCGTTCAGTGATCGCTCGACGGCCCGAACGGCCCATCACATCGCCAAGAAACAGAATTTTCATGGGGGTCTGCTAAGCCAATCTGCGTGCGGCCTCAAGCGCGCACATGCAAAAAGGGCTGCCTTGCGGCAGCCCTTTCATATCGTCGCCGTAAGGCGTCGGATCAGACGAACTGAACGTTCGTTGCCGATTCGCGACCGTCGCGGCCACGCTCCAGCTCGAACGTCACCTTCTGGCCGTCGGCCGGAGCCGACAGGCCCGCGCGCTCGAGAGCCGAGATGTGCAGGAAAACGTCCTGGCGGCCGCCTTCCGGTTGAATGAAGCCGAAGCCTTTGGTGCTGTTGAACCACTTCACGGTGCCGTTGGCCATCGTGAGATCTCCTGTCTTAGTGTTCCACCCACAGTATGCGGTGGCTTGGCCGTCAGATTAACAAAGCAGACTGAAGGCAGAAGCAGACAGGATGCAGAGAATTTAACGTAGCCATGTCTAGATAGGGCGGACAGGGCCTTAATGCAAGGGAAACTTGGTGCCGGCTGAGGGATTTGAACCCCCGACCCCCTGATTACAAATCAGACGCTCTACCACTGAGCTAAGCCGGCATCGTCGTCCGATTACCAAGCCGCCCGATGTTACGCAAGCGGCGGCTTCGTGCGTCTGGCACCGCCCAGGTTGGTGCGCGCCAAAAGCGCGACCGCGGCCAGCCCCACGGCCATCACCAGCAGTGCCGCTGGCGCGGCGTTGCCCAGATCCTCCAGGCTGGCGCGTTCGTGGGTGCGGGTGGCCAGCGTCTCGAAGTTGAACGGGCGCAGCAGCAGCGTTGCGGGCAGTTCCTTGACGCAATCGACGAAGACCAGCAGCAGCGCCGCCCCCACCGACCCGCGCATCATCGGCAGATAGACCGCGCGCAGCACCCCGGCATTGTCGCGCCCCAGCGACCGCGCCGCCATCGGCAGCGAGGGCGGCACCCGCGTGAAGGCCGCGTCGATCGCCCCCTGCCCGATCGCGAAGAAACGGACCAGATAGGCCAGCACGATGGCCGTGCCCGTCCCGGTCAGGATCAGCCCCGGATCGGTGCCCGTCACCGCCAGCCAGCCATCCGCGACCCGGTGGTCCAGCGCGGCAAGCGGGATCAGCAGGCCCACCGCCAACACCGCCCCCGGCGCGGCATAGCCGATGGTGGTGACCGGCATCAGCAGGCGCGGCAGCGCCCGCCCCGACAGGCGCGTGCCATAGACCATGATCAGCGCCATCAGCACCGTCAGCACCGCGGCAATCCCGCCCAATGACACCGTATGCCAAGCGGCCCGCACCAGCCCCGGCGACACCCAACCCTGCGGATAGGCCAGCGCATAGGTCGCGATCACCCCCACCGGCAGGACGAACCCCATCGCGAAGGGCAGCGTGCAGGCCAGCGTCGCCAGGACCCCCGGCAGGGCACGCAGGCGCTGGCGCTGGATCGGCCGCGGCTGCCGGGCGCTTTGGTGATAGCGTGCGTTGCGGCGGGCAAAGCGTTCCCACAGCGACAGAAGCACGATGATGGCCAGCATCGCGCAGGCGATCTGGGCGGCGCCGCCGGCGTTCCGACGCTCCAGCCAGGTGGTGAAGATGCCGGTGTTCAGGGTCTGGACCCCGAAATAGCTGACGACGCCGTAATCGGCGACCGCCTCCATCATCGCGATGGCCGATCCCGCCACGATGGCCGGGCGCGCCAGCGGCAGGCCAACGCGGGCGAACAGGCCCCAAGGGCCGGTGCCCAAGGCGCGTGCGACCTCGTATGCGCTGCCCGACTGTTCGTGCAGCGCGGCGCGCGTCAGCAGATAGACATAGGGATAGAGCGCGGAGGCCAGCACCACGATCGCCGCCTCCAGCGAGCGGATGCGCGGAAACCAGTAGTCGCGGGCCGTCTCCCACCCGAACCAGCCGCGCAGGGCGATCTGGACCGGGCCGGAATAATCCAGGAAATCGGCCAGCGCATAGGCGCCGATATAGGCGGGTACCGCCAGCGGCAGCAGCAGCAGCCACTGCAGCATGCCGCGGCCCGGAAAGTCGTACATGCTGACCAGCCAGGCCGCCCCGGTGCCCATCGCCGCGGCCAGCAGTCCCGTCCCCACCGCCAGCGCGACCGTGTTGCCGAAATAGCGGGGCATGACGCTGGACAGCAGATGCGGCCAGATGTTGTCGGTGGGGTTCAGCGCCAGCCAGACGACCGACAGGACCGGCATCAGCACAAGCCCTGCGACCAGGACCGCGGCGACCGACCATCCGCGCCCGCCCCCCTGGCGCAGGGCATGATCGTGACGGCGGCTGCGGGTCGGTTCTGGGGCTGTCCGGGTCATGCCCAAGGGCGATATGCCAAAGCGGTTTGACTGTCCACGCCGGACGGTTAATCTGCGCGCCACAACCAGGGCGGGCTTGCCCGCCGCAAGGCCAAGAAAAGACGGGACAGTTCAGATGCAGATGGTTTTCCACCTGGGGGTGCACGGCACCGACCGCGACCGCCTGCTCAAGACGCTGCTGAACAACCGCGCCGCCCTGCAGGGCATCGGCACCGAGGTGGTCACCCCGAACCGCCACCGTGGGCTGTTCGACGAGGCGCTGGCATCGCTGAACGGCGGCACCGCCACGCCCGAGATGGAACAGATCATGATGGACGCGATGCTGGAAAGCGACGATCCCAAGCGGATCGTGATGTCCACCTCGACCTTCATGGGTGCGCCGGGCCGGGCTGTGGGGCGCGACGGGCTCTATCCGCAGATCGGCATGCGCGCGGCCGCGCTGTCGCGGCTGTTCCCGTCGGCGCGGACCGAGTTCTTCCTGGCGATGCGCAATCCCGCCACCCTGCTGGCCGAGGTCCTGCCCCAGTTCAGCGGCGGCGGCTATGACGACCTGATGCAGGGCAATCACCCGCTGCAGCTGCGCTGGCGGCTGGCCATCCAGAAGCTGGTCCGATCGGTGCAGGGCCGCCGCCTGGTCCTGTGGTGCCACGAGGATGTGCCGCTGATCTGGCCCGAGGTGGTGCGGTTGATCGGCGCATTGCCCGACGGCGTGCCGCTGGCGGGAAACATGCCCTACATGTTCGACCTGCTGGGCCCGTCCGGGATGGAGAAGCTGCGCGCCGCGATGGCGGGCCGCGACCAGACCAATGTCGCGCAGCGCCGCCAGATCTATTCCGACGTCCTGGCCGCACATGCCTTGCCCGAGGTGCTGGAGCAGACCGTCGACCTGCCGGGCTGGACGCAGGGGCTGGTCGATCAGGTGACCGAAAACTATCGCGCCGACGTGGCCGAGATCGCGGTCCTGCCGGGCGTCGAGTTCATCCTGCCCTAGGGCCGCGCGGGCGGCCCCGGGACGGGTGCGTCAGACCATGCCCAGGGCGGCCTTGTACATGTCCAGGATCGCCTCTTCCTCGGCGATGTCGTCCTTGTCGCGGCGGCGCAGGGCGATGATCTGCTTCATCACCTTGGTGTCGTATCCGCGGGCCTTGGCCTCGGCCATCACCTCTTTCTGGCGTTCGGCGATGTCCTTCTTTTCGGCCTCAAGCTGCTCGAACTGTTCGATGAACTGGCGCAGCTCGTCCGCGGCCACCCCATAGGCTTGATCGTCCTGCATCGGATTCGTCCCTTCTTGCGCGTTTGCACCGGGTGTTAGGCGGTCTTGTTGCGGGGTGCAATCGCCGCTAGGGGACGGTCGCGAAACCCCGCTTTGCGCAAGGAGACGACCATGACCCTGTTCGACTGGATCATCTGGAGCGGCGCGGCCCTGACCCTGATCGGGCTGGGCGCCCTTGTCTGGTGCATCTGGACCGTCAGCCGCGCCCGCGCGCGGGGCCTGGACGACGCGGCGCTGCGCGAGAAGATGCGCGGCGTGCTGGCCGTGAACATGGGCGCGCTGGCGGCATCGGTCATCGGCCTGATGATGGTCGTGATCGGCATCGTGCTGGCCCGGTGACCCGACGATGAGGGTCCTGATCCAGCGTGTCACCCAAGCCAGCGTCACCGTCGACGCCCAGATCGTGGGGCAGACCGGGCCGGGCCTGCTGATCCTGGCCTGCGCCATGCGGGGCGACGACGACGCGGCCGCCACGGCACTGGCCGGGCGGGTCGCGCGGCTGCGCATCTTCCGCGACGATCAGGGGCGGATGAACCGGTCGGTGCTGGACACGGGCGGGACGGCGCTGGTCGTCAGCCAGTTCACCCTGGCCGCCGACACCCGCAGCGGCAACCGCCCCGGCTTCTCCTCGGCCGCCGCGCCCGACGATGGCCGGCGCCTGTACGAACGCTTCGCTCAGGCGCTGCGCGACCTGGGGGTCCCCACCGAAACCGGGCGCTTTGGCGCGGATATGCAGGTGGTTTTGGTCAATGACGGGCCCGTGACGATCTGGATGGACAGCGCCGACCGCGCCTGACCATCCAGGACCGTGCCTGACGGGGCTTGACTTTCACGTCATTTCCGCCCATCTGACCCCCATCGCCGTCCGCTGCCGCGTGAGCAGCCTTGGGCCCCTGCCCGATGACGCCGACACCCAATCCAGTTTCCCATTCACGCGGGGAGGCAGCAGGCATCCTCGTATCGCGCCTGCACCCCTGCCACTGGCCGCGCCCTGCGCGGGGCCCCTGCCTTTGCGTCCGATACGGGGGACGGAAGGGACGAAAGATCCTGATGGAACAGAACAACACCCGCCGCCGCCCCAACCGTGGCGGCAAGTCCACCCCCGCCCGCCCGCCGATCCAGGCCAACGAAGGCCGCCGCGCCCCCGCCCGCGAACCCGTCATCACAGGTCCCTTCGCGGATATGGGGATCGACCACCGCATCAACGCCAACATCATCGCGATGGGCCTGACCACGCCCACCCCGATCCAGGAACAGGGCATTCCCGCCATCGTGCAGGGCCGCGACGTGCTGGGCCTGGCCCAGACCGGCACCGGCAAGACGGCGGCCTTCGGCCTGCCGATGCTGACCCGCCTGATCAACTATGGCAAGAAGCCCGACCCCAAGACCTGCCGCGCGCTGATCCTGGCACCGACCCGCGAACTGGCCACCCAGATCGCGACGAACATCGACGCCTATGCCGAAGGCACGCCGATCCGGTCGTTCCGCGTCGTGGGCGGCGCCTCGATCAACACCCAGACCGAGCGGCTGTCGCGCGGCGTGGACGTGCTGATCGCCACCCCGGGCCGCCTGATGGACCTGATCGAGCGCCGTGCGATCAGCCTGGAGGCCACCACCTATCTGGTGCTGGACGAGGCCGACCAGATGCTGGACATCGGCTTCATCCATACGCTGCGCAAGATCGCGCGGATGCTGCCCCGTGAACGCCAGACGCTGATGTTCTCGGCCACCATGCCCAAGCTGATGTCGGAACTGTCGGACACCTACCTGACCAACCCGGTCAAGGTCGCCGTCAACCCGCCGGGCCAGGCCGCCAAGAAGATCGAACAGGGTGTCCACTTCGTCAGCCAGGGCGACAAAGCCACGCTGCTGGCCGAATACATGTCCAAGCACACCAACGAGCTGGCGATGGTCTTCGGCCGCACCAAGCACGGCTGCGAAAAGCTGGCCAAGCTGCTGGAAAAGTGGGGCTTCGCGGTCGCCGCGATCCACGGCAACAAGAGCCAGGGCCAGCGCGAGCGTGCGCTGGAGGCCTTCCGCAAGGGAGAGACCAAGGTGCTGGTCGCCACCGACGTGGCCGCCCGCGGCCTGGACATCCCCGAGGTCGCGCATGTCTATAACTACGACCTGCCGAACGTCCCCGAGAACTATGTCCACCGCATCGGCCGGACGGCGCGTGCGGGTCGTGACGGTCGCGCCGTGGCCTTCTGCTCGCCTGCCGAACTGGGAGAGCTGCGCGCCATCGAGAAGGCCATGAAGAACGCCATTCCGGTGATCGGCGGCGACGTGCCCTCGGCTGCTGCGGCCGCAGCGGCGGGTCCTGCCGGAGGTGCACAGCGCGGACGCGGCAAGCCGATGGACGGGGGCGCCCACAAGCGTCCGGCACGCCGCCCGTCGCGCGCGCCCAAGAGCCGCACCGCCTGATCCCTGCCGCAAGGCGGAATGGGTATCTGGACAACGAACGGGCCGCCGGGGCGCAATCTCCGGCGGCTTTCGCTTGTCGCGCGTGATGCGCGCGGGTATGGGCCGGGCACCATGGCAAAGCTGTATTTCAACTATTCGACGATGAACGCGGGCAAGAGCACGCTGCTGCTGCAGGCGTCCTACAACTATCGCGAACGCGGGATGGAGACGCTGCTGCTGACCGCGGCGCTGGACGACCGCGCCGGCAAGGGGCGCATCGCCAGCCGGATCGGCATCGCCGACGAGGCGCTGTCCTTTGACAGCGCGTCCGACCTGCTGACGCTGGTGGCGCAGACCGCGCCACGCCCCGCCTGCGTGTTCGTCGACGAGGCGCAGTTCCTGACCGCGGACCAAGTCTGGCAGCTGGCCCGCGTGGCCGACGACCTGGGCATTCCGGTGATGTGCTATGGGCTGCGGGTCGATTTCCGGGGCATGCTGTTTCCGGGATCCGCTGCCCTGCTGGCGCTGGCCGACGACATGCGCGAGGTGCGCACCATCTGTCATTGCGGCAAGAAGGCCACCATGGTCATCCGCCGCAACGAGGCGGGACAGGCGATCACCGAGGGCGCGCAGGTGCAGGTCGGCGGGAACGAGACCTATGTCTCGCTCTGCCGCAAGCACTGGCGCGAGGCCACGGGAAACTGATCACGATTGCCCCGTCCCGGCCATGGCGCGTTGCGGGGCGGATTGGGTTGATGTAACCATCATGGAAAACAACCTAGGGGGACTTATCATGCGCGGATTCCTGATCTGGGTGGCGGCCGTGCTGGCCATGACGGCCCCCGCCAAGGCCTTTGACACGACAGCATCGGCCGCGTGGGTCTATGACGTCCAGACCGGCACCGTGCTGATGGAGAAGAACGCCGAGACGCCGCTTCCCCCGGCCTCGATGTCCAAGCTGATGACCCTGACCATGCTGTTCGAGGCGCTGCGCGACGGCCGCGTAAGCATGGACACGACCTTTCCGGTGTCCGAGAAGGCGTGGCGCATGGGCGGGTCCAAGATGTTCGTGGAACCAGCCGACCGCCCCTCGGTCGAGGATCTGATCCACGGCATTATCATCAATTCCGGCAACGACGCCTGCGTCGTCGTGGCCGAGGGCCTGGCCGGGACCGAAGAGGCCTTTGCCCGCCAGATGAACGAACGCGCGGCGCAGCTGGGACTGACCCACACGACGCTGACGAACGCCTCGGGCTGGCCCGATCCGGGACATCGCATGTCGATGGAGGATCTGGGTCTGCTGGCTACCTACATCATCACGGAATTCCCGGATCTCTATCCGAACTTCGCCATGACTTCGTTCAACTACAAGGGCCGCGTGCCGTCGAACGCGGGCAACCGCAACCCGCTGCTGTCCATCGGCACGGGCGAATGGACCGCCGACGGGCTGAAGACCGGCCACACCCAGGAGGCCGGATACGGCCTGGTCGGGTCGGCCATCCAGGACGGGCGTCGCATCATCTTCGTCATCACCGGCCTGACAAGCGACCGTGCCCGGGCCGAGGAATCCGAACGCCTGGTCAACTGGGCATTCCGCGAATTCAGCATGCGCACCCTGGTCCCCGCCGGAGAGGACGTGGCGCAGGCCCCCGTCTGGCTGGGCACCGTGTCGCGCGTCGGCCTGACCACCCAGAACGGCGTCAACGTCCTGGTTCCCGCCGGCGTCCAGGACCAGGTCAAGGTCGAGGTCGTCTACGACTCTCCCGTTCCAGCGCCCATCGCGCGGGGGGACCGCCTTGGCCAGTTGGTCGTGACCATCCCCGGCACGCGCGACACCGTCACGCCCCTGATCGCCACGCAGGACGTCCCCGAGGCCGGGCTGGTGGGCCGCATGAAGGGGGCCGTGATGCAGCTTGGCCAGCGTGCCATCACCGCCGTCACCGGCTGATGCTGATCAGCCTGGAAGGCATCGACGGCTGCGGTAAGTCCACCCAGTCCCGCCTGCTGGCCGACGCGCTGCGGGCGCAGGGCCGCGAGGTCGTGCTGACCCGCGAGCCGGGCGGCAGCCCAGGCGCCGAGGAGATCCGCCGCCTGCTGGTCGAGGGGGCAGGCGAACGGTGGTCGCCCGAGACGGAATGCCTGCTGTTCACCGCCGCCCGGCGCGATCATCTGGAACGCACGATCCGACCCGCGCTGAAAGCGGGCCATGTCGTCGTGACCGACCGGTTCGCCGACAGCACCCGCGTCTATCAGGGTGCGGCGCGGGGTGACCTGCGGGACATGGTGGACCGGCTGCACGCGTTGATGATCGGGGTCGAGCCGGACCGGACCTTCGTCATCGACATCGACCCAGAAACGGGGCTTGCCCGCGGCACTGCGCGCGGCGGGGCCGAGGACCGCTTCGAAAGCCTGGGGCTGGCTTTCCAGCAGCGGCTGGCGACGGGCTTTCGCGCGCTGGCCGCCGAATATCCCGACCGCGTCCGGCTGATCGACGGCAGAGGCAGCGCCGCGGACGTGTCCGCCCGCATCATGGCCGCGTTGTGAAGACCGAGGCCGCCGACATTCCCGAACCCGACCGGGTCCCGGGCGCACCCCATCCGCGTCACGCGACGCGCGTGATCGGTCAGGACGCGGCTGCGGCGGCGTTTCTGCAGGCCGCGCAGGGCGACCGGCTGCATCATGCCTGGCTGCTGACCGGGCCGCGGGGCGTGGGCAAGGCGACGCTGGCCTGGGCCATCGCGCGCTGGCTGCTGGCCGAGACCGGGCGGGCCGATCTGGCCGTCGATCCCGACACGCCAGAGGCCCGCCGCATCGCCGCCCTGTCCGAGCCGCGCCTGGCCCTGATCCGCCGCCCCTGGGACGACAAGACCAGCCGCCTGCGCGCCGAGATCACCGTGGACGAGATCCGCAAGCTGCTGTCCTTCTTCCACCTCTCGGCTGCCGAAGGCGGTCGCCGCGTGGCGATCATCGATGCCGCCGACGAGATGAACATCCCCGCCGCCAACGCCCTTCTGAAGGTGCTGGAGGAGCCGCCGTCGGATGCGCTGATCCTGCTGATCGCGCATCAGCCCGCACGCCTGCTACCCACGATCCGGTCGCGCTGCCGCACACTGCGCCTGTCGCCGCTGCCACCGCGACAGATGTCGGCGATCCTGTCCGACATGGGCCTGAACGAGGATGCCGAGGCGCTGTCGGCCCTGTCCGACGGATCGGTCGGAGAGGCGCTGCGGCTGGCCGGCCAGGGGGGTCTTGACCGCTATCAGGACCTGGTCGACCTGTTCGCCACCCTGCCCCGGCTGGACCGGCTGGCGGCCTCCAAATTCGCCGATGGCGCGGCGGGGCGCGCTGGCGCCGACGGTGACCCGTTCGATCTGACCATCACCGTGCTGGACCGCTTCGTTACCCGGCTGGCGCGGGCGGGGCTGATGGGCGCGCCGCTGCCCCAGGCCGCGCGCGGCGAAGGGGCTTTGATGGCGCGGCTGTCACCCGACGACCACGCCGCCCGCATCTGGGCCGAGGCGCAGGCCCGCCTGTCGGCGCGTGCCCGCACGGGACGGGCGGTCAACCTTGACCCTGCCGCGCTGGTCATGGATATGGTGCTGGAACTGGCGCAGCTGCCGCCCGCGCAAGCGTCCCTGACCAAGGCCTGACCGATGACCGATGCGGCCCTCCGGCTGACCGACAGCCATTGCCATCTTGATTTTCCCGATTTCGACGGCGAACACGCAGCCCTGATCGATCGTGCCCGTGCCGCGGGCGTCGGGCGGATGGTCACCATCTGCACCCGCCTGCGCCAGGAACCCACCGTGCGCGCCCTGGCCGAGGCCCATGACGGCGTCTTTTACGCCGCCGGCACCCACCCGATGAGCGTCGCGGACGAACCCATGGCCACCGTCGATCAACTGGTGGCCTTGGCCGATCACCCGAAATTCGTAGCCATCGGCGAGACGGGTCTGGACTACCACTATACCGCCGAAAGCGCGCAGGCGCAGCAGGACAGCCTGCGTATTCATATCGAGGCCGCGCGTCGGACGCGCCTGCCTTTGATCATTCACGCCCGCGACGCCGATGACGACATGGCGCGCATCCTGGCTGAGGAACACCGCGCCGGCGAATATACCTGCGTCATGCACTGCTTCAGCTCGACACCCGCGCTGGCCCAGGCGGCGCTGGACCTGGGGTTCTACCTGTCGATGTCGGGCATCGCGGCCTTTCCGCGGTCGTCCGATCTGCGCGACATCTTCAAGGCCGCGCCGCTGGACCGCATCCTGGTCGAGACCGACAGCCCCTATCTGGCCCCGCCCCCGCATCGCGGGCGCCGGAACGAACCCGCCTACGTCGCCCATACCGCCGCGGTGGGCGCGGACCTGTTCGGCCTGTCCCTGCCCGATTTCGCCGCGCGGACCGAGGCCAATTTCGAACGCCTGTTCTGGAAGGCCGCCCGATGAGCGACACGATCCGCGCCACGATCCTGGGCTGCGGATCGTCTGGCGGGGTGCCTCGCCTTGGCAACCGATGGGGCGCCTGCGACCCGGAAAACCCGCGAAACCGCCGCCGCCGCTGTTCGCTGCTGGTCGAACGCGACGGGCCGGACGGCACCACCCAGGTGTTGATCGACACCGGCCCCGATCTGGTGCCGCAGATGCTGGACGCGGGCGTGGCGACGCTGGACGCCGTGGTCTATACCCATGCCCATGCCGATCATGTCCACGGCATCGACGACCTGCGTCAGCTGGTCTTCAACGCGCGCCGCATCCTGCCGGTCTGGGCCGATCAGCCCACGGCCGAGGCGCTGACGACCCGCTTCGGCTATGTGTTCGAGACGCCCGAGGGCAGCCTCTATCCCCCGATCTGCGCGCTGCATGCGATCGACGGCCCGATCACCATCGACGGCCCCGGCGGCCCAGTGACGCTGACCCCGTTCCGCGTCCAGCACGGAGAGATCACCGCCCTGGGCTTCCGCATCGGCGGTCTGGTCTATCTGCCCGACGTCTCGGACATTCCCGACGCCGCATGGCCGCTGATCGAGGACGCGCCGGTCTTCGTCATCGACGCCCTGCGCCATGAACCCCATCCCAGCCATGCCCACCTGGCCCTGTCGCTGGACTGGATCGCCCGCGCGCGCAGCCCCCGCGCGGTGCTGACGAACATGCATATCGACATGGACTATGCCGCGGTCGCAGCCCAGACCCCGGACCATGTCGAGCCCGCCTTCGACGGCATGCAGATCACCGTGCCCGCCGCGATATGACGGCGCTGTTCACGATCATCCTGCCCGTCTTCCTGATCGTGGGCTTCGGCTATCTGGTGGCGTGGCGGGGCTGGTTTTCGGCCAGCGGTGTCGACGGGTTGATGAATTTCGCGCAGAACTTCGCGGTCCCCACGCTGCTCTTCGTATCGATGGCGCGCCTGGACCTGGGCACCGAGTTTCGCGCCCAGCTGCTGATCCCCTTCTATGCCGGCGCCTTCGCGGCCTTTGCGGCGGGTTGGGGGGGCGCCCGGTTCCTGTTCGGCAGGCCGCCGGTGGACTGCGTGGCGATCGGGTTCGTGTGCCTTTTCTCGAACACGCTGCTGCTGGGTGTGCCGATCACGGAACGCGCCTACGGCCCGGATGCGCTGGCCGGGAACTGGGCGATCATCGCGATCCATTCGCCGATGCTCTACACCTTCGGGATCACGGTGATGGAATTCACGCGCGCCCGCGGCAGTGGCCTGTCGGTCGGGCGCGTGGCCCTGCGTGCGCTGACGGGGGTGCTGCGCACCTCGCTGGTCATCGGCATCATCGCGGGCCTCTCGGTGAACCTGCTGTCGCAGGCGGGGCTGGCCCTGCCGCAGGGGTTCTGGGACGCCGCCGACATGATCGCGCGCGCTGCCCTGCCCGCCGCACTGTTCGGCCTTGGCGGCGTCCTTTATCGCTATCGCCCCGAAGGCGACATGGCGACCATCGCCTTGTGCTGCGCCGCATCGCTGATCCTGCATCCCGCCATCACCTTCGGCACGGCCTGGGCGATGGATCTCGACCGCGACGGCATGCGCTCGGCCGTGCTGACGGCGTCGATGGCCCCGGGCGTGAACGCCTATCTGTTCGCCAATGTCTACGGCGTGGCCAAGCGTGTCGCAGCCTCCAGCGTGCTGATCGCCACGGCGCTGTCCACGCTGACGATCTGGATGTGGCTGGCGTTGCTGCCCTGAGGCGTCGCGGGGGTCCGGGGGGCCGCAGGCTCCCCGGCGGGGGGTGCGGGGGGCCGGCCCCCCGCCGTCGCGGGACGCAACCTGCCTCAGATCGGTACGCGAAGCGCCCCCAAAGGCTCCTCCAGCGCCCGCTCCTCGTACCCGAAATGCGACCGGATCGCCCGATCCAGCGCCGCGAACCGCTCCGTGCACAGATCAAGGGCCGCTGGCCCCCGATCCGCGACAAGCGCCTGTGCCGCCTCGTGCAACGCGCCGATCAACCTGTGGATCACCTCATGCTCGGCCTTCAGCCGACGGATCACCGGGGCCAGTGCCGACCCGCCCCGCTCCGCAAGGGCCGGAAACATCCACTGCTCCTCGATGTCGTGATGGTTCTGCAAAAGCGCGCAGTCGCGGCCGCAGGCAGTGCCGAACTGCGCCATGTTGCGCGCCAGCGCCGTCCCGGCCACCGCCGGTGCGACCAAGGACGGATCGGCCTGCGCGGCACGGACATGAACCAGCAGCCGCTGCACGCCGTCCAGTTCGGCCCGGTACATGTCATGGATGGCGGCCAGGCGCCGGCCATGTGCGCGCTCGGCCCGCGTGATGGCGGGATAGGACGGGGGCGCAGGACGCGCGCCCTCGTCCTCCAGCTCTTCGGGCGTCATCGAGGCGTGACGCCCCGGATACGCTCGGACCGCCGGCGCAGCAGTTCCACCGTGGTCAGCAGCGCGATCGAGAAGATCACCAGCAGCGTCGCCACCGCCAGGATGGCCGGGCTGATCTGTTCGCGAATGCCGTTCCACATCTGGCGCGGAATGGTCTGCTGATCGGGACCGGCGATGAACAGCACCGCCACGACCTCATCGAACGACGTGACGAAGGCGAACAACGCCCCCGACACCACGCCTGGCAGGATCAGCGGCATCGTCACCTTGAAGAAGGTCGTGCGCGGATTGGCCCCCAGGCTGGCCGCCGCACGGTTCAGCGACTGATCGAACCCCACCAGCGTCGCGGTGACGGTGATGATCACGAAGGGAATACCCAGGGTCGCATGGGCCAGGATCACCCCCAGATAGGTTCCCGCCAGCCGCCCGCATTCCGGCGACAGCCCGACCAGCGCCAGCAGTTCGCAGGGGTTCGAGTAGAAGAAGAACATCCCCGTCGCCGTGATGATCAGCGGCACGATCATCGGAGAGATCAGGATCGCCATGATCGCCCGGCGGAACGGCATCTCGGGCCGCGACAGGCCCAGGGCCGCCAGCGTTCCCAGAACCGTCGCCACGATGGTCGAACATACCCCGATGATGATCGAGTTCTTGGCCGCCTGCACCCATTTCGCATTCGCCCAGGCATCCGACCAGAAGGCCCAGCCCGTCGAATCCGGGTTCTGCATCCCGAAGGTCAGCAGGCTGGAATACCACCGCATGCTGTAGCCGTCAGGGTCGAGCAACAGCATCCGGTCGGTGAACGTGAAATAGGGCTCGGCGTTGAACGACAGCGGGATGATCACGATGATCGGCGCGATCAGGAACACGAAGATCAGCGCGCAGACCGTCAGGTAGGTATAGTGCCAGACACGCTCCAGCGGGCTTGCATAGGTCGGAACAGCCATTCGCTTACCCCAGTTTCAGGTTGTCGACGCCGACAAGGCGGTCGTAGAGCCAATAGAGGATCAGCACCGACCCCAGCAGCAGGGCCGCCAGCGCCGCCGCCATCGACCAGTTCAGCGTGCCGGTCATGTGCTGGGCGATCATGTTCGAGATCAGCTGCCCCGACGATCCGCCGACCAGCGCGGGTGTGATGTAGTATCCGACCGCCAGGATGAAGACCAGCATCGCCCCCGCCCCCAGGCCCGGCAGGGTCTGCGGAAAATAGACCCGGCGGAACGCGGTCCAGCTTGTCGCGCCCAGGCTGCGCGCCGCACGGACATAGGCGGGGTTGATGGTCCGCATCACCGAATACAGCGGCAGGATCATGAAGGGCAGCAGGATATGCGTCATCGCGATGATCGTGCCGGTCTGGTTATAGATCATCTGCAACCGCTGCCCGCCGCCGATCACACCCAGCCAGACCAGGATGTCGTTCACCACGCCCTGCTGCTGCAGCAGCACCATCCAGGATGTCGTGCGCACCAGAAGCGACGTCCAGAACGGCAGCAGCACCAGGATCATCAGCAGGTTCGACTTGCGCATGGGCAGCGTCGCCAGCAGATGCGCGATGGGAAAGCCCAGGATGAAGGTCAGGCCGGTGATCACCGCCGACAGCCAGAAGGTGCGCCAGAACAGGGTCAGATAGATCCGCTGCTGTTCCGCGACCTGCTGGATGTTGCCGGCCTCGTCCCGGGTGCGGTCGACCGCTGCCAGATAGAAGTTCGCCGTGACCGGCGTCGATGCCGATCGCATGACGGACCACAGGCGCGGGTCGCCCCAGTCCTCGTTGATCTCCAACAGGGCCTGTTGATAGGGCGGCTCCAGCCCGCGGCGGACCTGGCGCCCGGTCGCGGTGAACAGCGAACGCGTCCCCGGCATGTCATAGTTGATCCGCGTGCCAACCACCCCGATGCTGCGCGCATCGGCGCTGGCGATCAGGTCCTGGGCCAATGCGGTCCAGGCCGCCTCGTCGGGCGCGGTGCCGGGCTCCGTCGATGCGAACCAGGCCGAGACCTGCGGCATGTTGGCGGAAAAGCCGTCATTGTGGAACGACCGCGCCAGCATCTGCCCGATCGGCACCACAAAGGTGATCAGGATGAAGGCCAACAGCGGCAGCACCAGCAGAAAGGCCCGCCGTCGCGCCCGGCGTTGGCTGTGCGCCAAGGCGCGGGCCAGCGGCATTCCGTCGGCGGTCGTCAGCGTGCCAGACCCCACACCGGATGCGGTGGTGGCGATGGCGGCATGTGGATCAAGTGCGGCGTCGGCCATGTCGTCCCCCGGGCAGTCAGGTCCGCCGCCCCCGGATGCGGGGGCGGCAGGGTGTCAGTTCAGGACGCGGCCAGCCAGCTGTTGAAGCGTTCGGTCAGTTCCGCGGAATGGTCGGCCCAGAATTCCGGATCGTCCGTCACCGCGTTGGCCAGCGCCTCGGGGCTGGTCGGCATGTGCGGCGCCATCTCGGTCACGCCGTCCTGGTACAGCCCGACCAGTTCGTTCGACGATTTCCGCGCCGGGCCATAGGCGATATATTTCGCCTGATCGGCCAGACGCTGCGTGTCGGTCGCGAATTTCAGGTATTCCATCGCCGCGTCCGGGTTGGGCGCATCGACCGGGATCACGAACATGTCCATGTCCAGGTACTGGCCGTCCCAGATGATCTCGAAGGGCTGCTTTTCGGCCACCATCGCATCAAAGGCGCGACCGTTATAGACGGTGGTCATGCTGACCTCTCCGTCAGCCAGCAGCTGCACGGGCTGGGCGCCGGCCTCCCACCAGACGGTATCGGCCTTGATCGTGTCCAGCTTGGCAAAGGCGCGGTCCACGCCCTCGGGGGTGGACAGCACGTCATAGACCTCGGCCGCGGGCACGCCGTCGGCGATCAGCGCCAGATACAGGGTGCGCTTGGGGTTCTTGGGCAGGCCGCGCTTGCCCGGGAAGGTCTCGGTGTCGAAGAAATCGGCCGCCGTGCTGGGGGTCTCTCCCTCGAACTTGGTCGTGTTGAACGAAATGACCGTGCCCCAGACGATGTTGGCGACCGCGCAATCCTGCAGCGCGCCGGGCACGAAATCATCTGCCGCAGCGGTGCCGTCGGGCGCACTGGGCAGGTCGGCGGGGTCGATCTCGACCAGCGCACCCTCGTCGCACAGGCGGATCGCGTCGCTGACCTCGACGTCGAAGACGTCGCCCGTGACGTTGCCGGCCTCGACCTGGGCGCGCAGCGGCGTCGCGGGGTTGTCGGCGGCGATCATGTTGACGGTGATGCCGGTCTCAGCGGTGAAGGGCTTGTTGTAGGCCTCGACCTGGCTGACCTCGTAGGCGCCGCCCCAGGACACGACGTTGACCTCTTGCGCCATCGCGCCGAAGGCCACGCCGCACAGGGCGGTCGAAAGGATCAGGGTGGATTTCACGTTGGTTCTCCCGGTTGGTTGGTCTCGGGCATTTTCGCCCGTTGTCATTGGCCCCGTTGGCGGGGCGCGGACCGGGCGGGACGAACCCTCCCGGTCCGAACTGGATCAGCTGGCCAGCCAGCTGTTGAAACGCTCGATCAGCTCGGCGTCGCGGTCGACCCAGAAATCCAGGTCCGATGCCAGCGCCCCGGCCATGTTCGCGTCGAAGGTGGGCAGGTTCGGGCCCATCGGCTCCTCGGTGCCCTCGATGTTGCCGACCATCGCGGCGGCGGACCGGCGCGGCGGACCATAGCTGATGAATTCGGCGGCGCGGGCCTGGGGCGCGGGCGCGGTGGTCCACGCCACGAATTCCATCGCCTGCTCCAGGTTCGGCGCGCCCTTCGGCACGACCCAGCCCTCCATCTCATAGATCTGGGCGTCCCAGATGATCTCGAAGGGCTGGCCGTCGGCCTGCGCCGCGTTGAAGATGCGGCCGTTGAAGGCATAGGCCATGCTGACCTCGCCATCGGCAAGCAGCTGCGGGGGCTGGGCGCCTGCCTCCCACCAGATCACCTCGGACTTGACCGTGTCCAGCTTGGCAAAGGCGCGGTCCACGCCCTCCGGGGTGGACAGCACGTCATAGACCTCGGCGGCGGGCACGCCGTCGGCCATCAGCGCCAGCTCAAGGTTGAACTTGGCGCCCTTGCGCATGGTCCGCTTGCCCGGAAACGCTTCCAGATCGAAGAAATCGGCGGGGGTCGCGGGCTTGGCCTCCGGAAAGGCGGTCTCGTTGAACGCCAGGACCATCGAATAGACGTCGGTCGCCACGAAGCATTCGGTCACCGCGCCGTCGATGAAGTCGTCGGCTGCGGCCGTTCCGTCCTCGGCCGGCAGCAGGATGGCGGGGTCGATCATCTCCAATGCGCCCTCGTCGCACAGGCGTACCGCATCGGCGTATTCGACCGACGCGACATCGACGCTGACATTGCCTGCCTCGACCTGCGCCTTGATCGGGGTCGCGGGGTTGTCTGCGTCCGACATGACGACGTTGATGCCCGTTTCCGCCGTGAACGGCTTGGCATAGGCCTCAAGGTGGCTGTTGCCATAGGCGCCGCCCCAGGACAGCAGGTTCACATCGGCCAGGGCCGGCCCGGCGACCAGGCCCATCGCGGTGCTGAGTGCAAGAAAACGCTTCATCGAAGTCTCCGGTTGGGAAAAGGGATCAGATCGGGTCCAGCGCGCGGGCATCCTGGGGATGCCAGCCGATGCGGATGACCTGGCCGGGGTCCAGACGGGTCTGGCCGATCGTGTTGCGCATCTTCATGACGAAATTGTCGCTGCCGGCGACCTTCAGCCGGGCGCGCAGGATGTCGCCCATATAGATGACCTCCATCACCTGCGCCTCGATCGTGTGGGCGCCCTGGGACATCATCTCGGGCTTGAACTCGACCCGTTCGGGGCGGATCGACACGGTCGTGCGCTGACCCCTCTCGCGTATGTTCACGGCGGTGGCGTCGATCACCCCGCCCCCGTCCAGCCGCACCAGCGCCTTGTCTCCATCCAGCTGCTCGATCGTGCCGGCCAGGGCGTTGTTCTCTCCGATGAAGCTTGCGACGAAGCTGTTCTCGGGGCGCTCGTAGAGGTCGGACGGCGGGGCCAGCTGCTGGATGCGCCCGTCGTTGAAGACCGCGATGCGGTCCGACATGGTCAGGGCCTCGCCCTGGTCATGGGTCACATAGACGACGGTGATTCCAAGTTTCTCGTGCAGGTGCTTGATCTCGAACTGCATATGCTCGCGAAGCTGCTTGTCCAAGGCGCCAAGCGGCTCGTCCATCAGCACCAGTTCGGGGTCGAACACCAGGGCGCGGGCCAGGGCGATCCGCTGTTGCTGCCCGCCGGACAGCTGCGCCGGACGCCGGTTCGCGAACTTGCCCATTTGGACCATGTCCAGCGCGCGGGCGATGCGCGTCTGGCGTTCGTCCTTGCCCATCCCGCGGACCTCCAGCGGAAAGGACAGGTTCTCTCCGACGGTCATGTGCGGAAACAGCGCATAGTTCTGGAACACCATGCCGATCCCGCGCTTGTGCGGCGGCACCTGGTTGATCGGACGCCCGCCAAGACGGATTTCTCCGTTCGTCGCGGTCTCGAAGCCCGCCAGCATCATCAGGCAGGTGGTCTTGCCGGAACCGGACGGCCCCAGCATCGTTAGAAATTCACCCCGTCCGATCGACAGATTCAAGTCTTTGACGACAAGTGTCTGTCCATCATAGCTTTTTTGCACATGCTCGAAGGCGACGAATGCGTCGCCGTGGCGGTCGTCCAGCAAAAGCGCTCTCCCTGTTATGTCGTTGGTTATTCAGCGCAAGGATCAGGTTAAGCGTCGCCCTGCCCGACTGGCAATATCAATTGCGACATTCCATGCCCCGAACGCGTCGCGCCCGAAACCCCGCAAGAGAGCTTCGGGCGCGAGGGCCATGTGGATTGCAGAGCGTGCAGGGCCCACTGCCTGTTTGTGAGGCAGTTGCTTGGCCCCGCAGGCAGTTGCCGGTCAGGCGGGCCGCTTGGGTCCCTTGCGATGCGCCTTGGGGGCACCCGCCTTGTCGCCGGCGGGCCTGGACTTGGCCCAGGCCGGCTTGGGGCCCTTGCCAGCGTCACCCGACGACTTCTTCTTCCACGATTTCACGGCCGCATGCGGTCCGGTCTCGCGCGGTTCGGCGGGGGCATCATCGGGCAGCCAGCCGCCGCGGGCGGACTTGACGCGGGCGTGGTGACCCTCGTCCGACGCGGCGTGCTTGGCACGCGGCGCGGGCTTGCGACCCTCGGAACGGTTGTCGGTGCGCGGGGCACGGGGCGCCCGCTCGATCGGCGCATCCAGGTCGGGGGCGCCGTCCATGCGGCGCATGGTGACCTCCGGGGTGATCTCGATGAAATCGCCGAACTTGGCGGCGACTTCCGACGCGATCTGGATATAGGACAGGTCCTGCTTGACGCGGATCGCGCCGATGCTGTCGCGGGTGATCCCGCCCGCATCGCAGACCTTGGGCAGCAGCCAACGCGCCTCGGCCCGACCGGAATGACCGACCGACAGCGTGAACCAGACCGAAGGGCCGAATTCGCGCTGCGCACGGGGGGCCATCGGCGCGGGGGGCGCATGCGCCTCGGACAGTTCCTCGGCGGCAGGGCGGCCTTCGCGCCACAGGCGCAGGAAGGCGGCGGCGACCTGTTCGGCGCTGAACTGCTCCAGCAGCTGCGCGGCCAGGGCGGCGTCGTCGCCCACGGGTTCGTGCAGGCCGGGATGGTCCAGCATGCGCTGATCATCGCGCGCCCGCACCTCGTCCGCGGTCGGCGCGTCCAGCCATTCGGCCGAGACCTTGGCGTTCTGCAGCAGACGCTGTGCCCGACGATAATCGGCCGACGGCACGATCAGCGCGGACACGCCCTTGGAGCCCGCACGCCCAGTGCGGCCCGACCGGTGCAGCATCGTGTCGGGGTTGGTCGGCAGGTCCGCGTGGATCACCAGCTCCAGCCCCGGCAGGTCGATGCCGCGCGCGGCCACGTCGGTGGCGATGCAGACGCGGGCGCGCCCGTCACGCAGCGCCTGCAACGCATGGGTCCGCTCCTGCTGGGACAGCTCGCCCGACAGGGCCACGCATTTGAAGCCCCGGTTCGACATCCGCGCCAGCAGGTGGTTCACGTTGGCCCGCGTCTTGCAGAAGACGATGGCGGTCTGCGCCTCGTGGATGCGCAGCAGGTTGAAGATCGCGGGCTCGCGGTCGCGGGCGGTCACGGTATAGGCGCGATAGGCGATGTCGCCATGCTGGCGCGCCTCGCCCATGGCGGCGATGCGCAGGGCGTCGCGCTGGAAATCACGGGCCAGCTTCTCGATCGCCGACGGCACCGTGGCCGAGAACATCAGCGTGCGGCGCTCGACCGGGGCAGCGCCCAGGATGAACTCCAGGTCCTCGCGGAAACCCAGGTCCAGCATTTCGTCGGCCTCGTCCAGGACGGCCGCGCGCAGGTCCGACAGGTCCAGGCTGCCGCGGTCGATATGGTCGCGCAGGCGGCCAGGCGTGCCGACCACGATCTGCGCGCCGCGTTGCAGGGCGCGCTTTTCGTTGCGATAGTCCATACCGCCGACGCAGGTCGCGATCTGCGCGCCGGTCCCGGCATAGAGCCATTCCAGCTCGCGCGCGACCTGCAGCGCCAGTTCGCGCGTGGGCGCGATGGCCAGGGCCAGCGGCAGCTCGCCCGCGATGATGCGGTCGCCGTCCAGAAGGTCCGCGCCCATCGCCAGGCCAAAGGCCACGGTCTTGCCCGACCCGGTCTGGGCCGAGACCAGCACGTCGCGGCCCGCGGCCTCGGGCGCCAGCACCGCCGACTGCACGGCAGTCAACGTCTCATAGCCCTTGTCGGCCAACGCCGCCTGAAGCGGCGCGGGGAAATTCAGTTCAGTCATGTGATTCGCCAAAATGCGGGGGCCGTGAGCGACCCGATGAGCGGCACCTATCGTCGCTGCGACCGGCCCACCCTGCACCCGCCGCCCCGGACTAGCAGGGCCAAAGGCGGTTCCCTACGCGGTTTGGATCGCAAAGTCCACGCCCAATCAGGGGGTGTTCGACGCGGCCTCCTGGCGGGCCGCGATCTCGCGCCGCATGGTGCGCCTGACCTCGGCCGACCGCCAGCGCTGGCGGTCGATGTCGTCCTCAAGCTCGGGCTTGGGGACCGGCACAGGATGGCCTCGTTCGTCGACCGCGACCATGGTGAAATAGCAGGAATTGGTATGCCTGCGGGTGCCGCGGCGGATGTTCTCGGCCTCGACCCGGATGCCGACCTCCATCGAGGTGCGGCCGGTATGGTTCACCCGCGCGCGAAAGGTCACCAGCTCTCCCACGTGGATGGCCTCCTTGAAGGTCACCTGGTCGACGGACAGGGTCACCGCATATTCTCCAGACCAGCGCGACGCGCACGCATAGGCCACCCGGTCCAGACAGGCCAAAAGCGCGCCGCCATGCACCTTGCCGCTGAAATTCGCCATGTCCGGCGACATCAGCACCGTCATCTCCAGCCCGCGCCTGTCCATCTGTCCCCCGTCCGCTGTCCCACCATCCTGCGACAATCGCGCGGGCGCGAAAAGCCCCCCTTGCGCCCCGGGCCCGCCGCGCCTAGCCTTGGGGGGCAAACCGTTGGGGTGTCCCGTCACAGGGGCTGAGAGGCGACAGCCAACCCATCGAACCTGATCCGGGTCATACCGGCGGAGGGAACGGTGCAGATATCCGCGCGGCCATCGGCCCGCCCTGTGTCCCCACCCCTTTGCCCGGTCACGACCCGCCACATTACGGGGGACGACGTGACAGCACCCATTGCCCTGACCATCGCCGGGTCCGATTCGGGCGGCGGCGCCGGCATTCAGGCGGATCTGAAGACCTTTTCGGCCCTTGGCTGCTATGGCGCCAGCGTCGTGACCGCGCTGACGGCGCAGAACACCCGCACCGTGGCTTTGGTCGAACCGGCCAGCCTCGCGATGATCGCAGGGCAGATGCGTGCCGTTCTGGACGATCTGGACGTCCGGGCGGTCAAGCTGGGCATGCTGGGCGGGGCCCAGGCCATCGCCACGGTGGCCGGGGGTCTGGACGGCTGCGGCCTGCCCATCGTGCTGGACCCGGTGATGGTGGCGAAATCGGGCGACCGCTTGCTGCCGCCCGATGCCATCGACGCGCTACGTTCCCTGTTGGGCTGCGCGACGCTGCTGACCCCGAACCTGCCCGAGGCCGCCTGCCTGCTGGGTTGTGCCCCGGCCACCACCCCGGCCCAGATGGCCGAACAGGGTGCTGCGCTGCGCGCCATGGGCGCGGGGGCCGTGCTGATGAAGGGTGGGCATGGCGAGGGCGCGATCTGCACCGACCTTCTGGTGACCGCGCAGGGGGCGACGCCTTTCAGCGCCCGACGCCTGTCCACCCGCAACACGCATGGCACTGGCTGCACGCTGTCGGCGGCCATCGCAGCCGGCCTGGCACACGGCCTGCCGCTGGAGCAGGCGGTCGGGGTCGCACACCGCTATCTGCAACGCGCGATCGCGGCGGCCGACGATCTGTGCGTGGGGTCGGGGCACGGGCCGGTGCATCATTTCCATGCGGTCTGGTCGCATGGCTGATGTCACCATCATCGGCGCGGGCGTGGCCGGGCTGTTCGCGGCCCATGTGCTGGTGCAGCGCGGCCTGACCCCGCGCATCCTGGACCGCAAAGGCGCGCCCGGCCCACACGGCTGCTCATGGTGGGCCGGCGGCATGCTGGCCCCGCAGTGCGAAGGCGTGACCGCCGACCCCGTGATCACCCGCCTTGGCGCAGAAGCCGCCGATGCCTGGTCCGCCGTCACGCCCGTCACGCGGCGCGGCACGCTGGTCCTGGCGCTGGACCGCGACCGGGCGGAACTGGCCCGCTTTGCGCGCCGTGCCACGGCGCATCACCCCTGCGATAGCGCCGATCTGGAACCAGACCTGCAGCCCCGGCCCGGCCTGATCTTTCCAACCGAGGCGCATCTGGACCCCCGACGTGCCTTGGCGGATCTGGCCGCGTGGCTGGCCGCGCGCGGCATCAGCATCGAATGCGCGACCGCCGAGCCGGGCGACGTCGCAGGCCCGGTGATCGATGCCCGCGGACTGTCCGCCGCCCTGCCCGGCCTCCGCGGCGTGCGCGGCGAGATGGTCGTCCTGCACGCGCCCGACATCGCCCTGACGCGGCCGGTCCGCCTGCTGCATCCGCGTCATCCGCTGTACATCGTGCCGCGCGCGGGCGGCGTGTTCATGCTGGGCGCGACCCAGATCGAAAGCGCATCCCGTGCGCGTCCTACCGCCCGGTCGGTGCTGGAACTGCTGTCGGCGGCCTATGCGCTGGATCCCCGCTTTGCAGAGAGCGCCATCGTCGAGATGGGCGCCGATCTGCGCCCGGCATTTCCTGACAACGTCCCGCGCGTGACCGTCCGAGGGCGGGTGCTGCACCTGAACGGGCTGTTTCGTCACGGATACCTGATGGCCCCCGCGCTGGCGCGCCAGGCGGCCGATTACCTGATCACCGAAACCAAGGGAGAACTGGTCCATGAGGATTGAGGTCAACGGAACCCCCCGCGACATCGCAGCCGCCACCGTGGCCGACGCACTGTCCGAGCTGGGCTGGGGCGAGGCCCGCGTGGCCACGGCGCTGAACGGTGATTTCCTGCCCGCCGCGTCCCGCCCGATGCAGGCGCTGCGCGACGGTGACCGGCTGGAGGTCCTGGCACCCATGCAGGGAGGATAGCCGATGCGTGATTTCTATGGCGTCACCGTGCCCAACGCGCTGATGCTGGGCACCGCTCAATACCCGTCCCCGTCGGTCCTGCAGGAGGCGTTCCGCGCCAGCGGTGCGGGCGTGGCCACCGTGTCGCTGCGCCGCGAGGCCGGCCAGGGCCAGGCCTTCTGGTCGCTGATCCGAGACATGGGCGTGCGCGTGCTGCCCAACACCGCCGGCTGTCACAGCGCGCGAGAGGCCGTGACCACGGCCCGCATGGCGCGCGAAGTCTTTGAGACCGACTGGATCAAGCTGGAGGTGATCGGCCATGCCGACACGCTGCAGCCCGACCCCTTCGGCCTGCTGGAGGCCGCGACGACGCTCTGCGCCGAGGGCTTCGAGGTGTTCCCCTATACGACCGAGGACCAGGTTCTGGCCGCCCGCCTGCTGGATGCGGGGTGCCGGGTGCTGATGCCCTGGGGCGCGCCCATCGGGTCTGGCCTTGGGCTGAACAACCGCCACGGGCTGCGCATGCTGCGCGCGGCCTTTCCCGATGTGCCGATGGTGATCGACGCGGGCCTTGGCCTGCCAAGCCATGCGGCGGAGGCGATGGAGATGGGGTTCGACGCGGTCCTTCTGAACAGCGCGGTGGCGCAGGCGGGCGACCCGGTCGCGATGGCCCGCGCCTTTGCGCTGGCTGTGCAGGCGGGCGCCTTGGCGCGCGACGCCGATCCCATGGGGGTGCGCGACATGGGTGCGCCCTCTACCCCCCTGATTGGGAGGGCCTGGCTGTGACGCTGCCGCGCTTCTATCCGATTTTCGATGATGCCGCATGGCTGGACCGCGTTCTGCCCCTGGGCGTCCGGCTGGTCCAGCTGCGGCTGAAGGACCGCGACCCCGCCGACGTCCTCGACCAGATTGACCGCGGGCTGCGCCTGACGCGCGCACATGGCGCGACGCTGGTCGTCAACGACCACTGGCAGGCGGCGATCGATCTGGGCGCCGACTGGCTGCACCTGGGGCAGGAGGACCTGGACGACGCCGACCTGCCCGCGATCCGCCGCGCCGGGCTGCAACTTGGCGTCTCGACCCATGACCGGGCGGAACTGGACCGTGCGCTGGCGCTGGCCCCCGATTACGTGGCCCTTGGGCCCGTCTGGCCCACGATCCTGAAAAAGATGCGCTGGCATGAACAGGGCTTGGACCGGGTCACCGAATGGAAGGCGCTGGTGGGCGACATTCCGTTGGTCGCGATCGGCGGGCTGACCCCCGATCGCGGTGCGCAGGCGCTGGCGGCGGGGGCGGACATCGTATCGGCCGTGACCGACATCACGCTGAACCCGGACCCCGAGGCGCGGATCGCCGACTGGCTGGCGGTGACGGCATGAACCGCTATGCCCGCCAGATGGTGCTTCCGGGCATCGGCGCCGCGGGCCAGGATCGGCTGGCGCAGGCCCACGTGCTGGTCGTGGGCGCAGGCGGGCTGGGCTGCCCCGCGCTGCAATACCTGGCCGCCGCGGGAGTGGGTCGGATCACGCTGGTCGATCCCGACCGCGTGGAGGAGACGAACCTGCATCGCCAGCCCCTGTACCGCATGGACCAGGTGGGCCGACCCAAGGCCCAGGCCGCGGCGGCCGCATTGGCGGTGCTGAACCCCGACTGTCAGGTGGTACCGCGTGTGGAATGGCTGACCCCGGCCAACGCGGGCGATCTGGTGCAGGCAGCCGACGTGACGCTGGATTGCGCCGACAGCTTTGCGGTCAGCCTGACGCTGTCTGATGCCTGCATGGCGGCGGGCAGGCCGATGATCACCGCCTCTGCGCTTGGCCTGTCGGGCTATGCCGCGGGCTGCTGCGGCGGGGCGCCCAGCCTGCGCGCGATTTTTCCCGACCTGCCCGCGCAGGCCGCCAGCTGTGCCAGCGCGGGTGTGCTGGGCCCCGTCGTCGGGATGATCGGAGCGCTGCAGGCGCAGATGGCGCTGGCGGTGCTGCTGGGCCTGGACCCTCGGCCCTTGGGGCGGCTGATCAGCTGGGACGCAGGCGGCTGGCGGATGGGCGGCTTCCGCTTCGACACCGCGCCCGAACCCGTCGATGCCCTGCCCTTCATCGCCCACGCCCAGATCGCCCCCGGCGATCTGCTGATCGACCTGCGGACCGAGGCCGCCCCCATCGCCGGCGCCCGCCACCTGCCCCCAGACCGCATCGCGCATCTGGACCCCGGCCCCGCCCCGCGGGTGGTGCTGGCCTGTCGCACCGGCCTGCGCGCGCACAATGCCGGGCAGGTGCTGCAATCACGCTGGCCGGGGCGCATCGCCCTGCTGGCCCTGACCGATGACGACCTGAAAGGACGCCCATGAAGACGCTGACCCTGGCGCTGGCCGTGCTGGCCCTGCCCGCCCATGCCGAAACCCGCCTGACGGTGATGCTGGACTGGTTCGTGAACCCCGACCACACCCCCATCGTGCTGGCTCAGGAAATGGGATATTTCGCCGACGCCGGGCTGGCGGTTCAGACCGTGGCCCCGTCCGACCCCAACGATCCGCCGCGCATGGTGGCCGCGGGGCGCGTCGATCTGGCCGTCAGCTATCAGCCGCAGCTGCACCTGTCGCGTCACCAGGGCCTGCCGGTGACCCGCGTCGGCACGTTGGTGGAAACGCCGCTGACCTGTCTGGTCGTGCTGGCCGACAGCGGTATCACCACCCCTGCCGACCTGTCCGGCCGCAAGGTCGGCTTTGCCGTGGCGGGCGTGCAGGAGGTGATGCTGGACGCCATGCTGACCGATGGCGGGCTGGACCCCGACGATGTCGAGCAGATCAACATCGGCTGGTCCATCGCGCCTGCGCTGATGTCGGGACAGGTGGACGGCGTCATCGGCGCCTTCCGCAACTTCGAGCTGAACCAGCTGCGGCTGGAGGGGTTCGAGGGCCGCTGCCTGAACCCCGAGGATCACGGCATCCCCGCCTATGACGAGCTGATCTATCTGGCCGATCCCGCCCGCATGGACCGTGCCGCCGTCGCGGCCTTTCTGGAGGCCACGGAACGCGCGACGGCCTTCATCAAGAACGACCCCGACGCGGCATGGCGGATCTTCGCAGAGACCGCCGCCGAACTGCGCACCCCCCTGAACGAGGCTGCATGGGCCGACACCTGGCCCCGCTTTGCCGGGCGCCCCGCGGCGCTGGACGCGGGCCGCTATCTGCGCTTCGAGGCGTTCCTGGCCGACCAAGGCGCCACGCCGGGCGGACAGTCGCTGTCCGATCTGGCCATCGACGTGACCGCACCATGAGCGCGCCCGATTACGGCCGCGCCTTCGCGCTGTGGCGGGAGGCGGCGGGGGCGCATTGGGACGCCTATGTGGACCACGCCTTCGTGCGGCAGCTGGCGGCGGGCAGCCTGCCCCGCGACAGTTTCTTGCACTATCTGCGGCAGGATTACGTGTTCCTGCTGCATTTCGCGCGATCCTGGGCGCTGGTCTTTGCCAAGTCGGACCGGATGTCCGAGATGGCGCTGGCCTCCTCCATCGCCCACGGCCTGCTGAACGGAGAGATGCCGCTGCATGTCGCGATCTGCGGCCGCGAAGGCATCACCGAAGGCATGCTGCAGGACACCCCGGAATCGCCCGCGAACATGGCCTATACGCGCTTCGTGCAGGCCACCGGCTATGCGGGCGACATGCTGGACCTGCTGGCGGCGCTGGCGCCTTGCGTCTTCGGCTACGGCCAGATCGGGCTGGCGCATGCGGACAGCGGCGGCCCCTATGGCGAATGGACCGCGACCTATGGCGGCGCCGACTATCAGCGCGTCTGCCATGATGTCGGCGCGCTGATCGACGCGGCGCTGCAGGCGCGGTTGGGGCCCGACTGGCCCGCCCTGCCCCGCGCGCGGACGCTGGCGCGCCACTTTACCCAGGCCACCCAGCTGGAGGTCGGGTTCTGGCAGATGGGGCTGGACCGGACATGATCCGCATCATGGGCGATCTGATCCTGGACGGGCGGGTGCTGCTGCCGCATCTGGCGCTGGACTGTCCGCCGGGGCGCTGGACGGCGCTGATGGGGCCGTCGGGGGTGGGCAAGTCGACCTTGGGCCGGATCGTGGCAGGCCTGCCCGTGGCCGCGCGTCTGGCCGGGACCGTCGATGTCGCGGGCCCGGTCACGCTGATGGGCCAGCAGGATCAGCTGCTGCCCTGGGCCGATGCGCTGGCCAATGTCACCATCGGCGCGCGGCTGCGCGGGCAGGCCCCCGACCGCGCCCGCTCCCGCGCCCTGCTGGCCGATCTGGGCCTGGCGGGTCTGGAGACGCGCCGCCCCGCCCAGCTGTCGGGCGGCCAGCGTCAGCGCATGGCCCTGGCCCGCACCCTGATCGAGGATCGCCCGGTCGTCGTTCTGGACGAGCCGTTCTCGGCTTTGGACGCCGCCACGCGGGCGCAGATGCAGGATCTGGCGGCACGGCATCTGGCCGGGCGCACGGTGATCCTGATCACCCACGACCCGCTGGAGGCGGCGCGCCTCTGCCACGCGGCCTTCCTGCTGGATGCCCGGGGAACCCGCCCGCTGCCCCTGCCCGCGACGCCCACGCCGCGCGCGCTGGACGACCCGCAGGTTCTGGCGGCCCAAACCGCGCTGTTTCGCAGCCTGATGCCATGCGCAGCCTGATCGCCGTCCTGGTCGCGCTGTCGGTCTGGCAGGGCGTGGTCTGGGCCAGCGGCGTGCCGCCCTTCATCCTGCCCGGACCCGCGCGGGTGGCGCAGGCGCTGATGGATCACGCCGCGATGCTGGCGGTGAATGCGCGCTTTACGCTGGCCAATCTGGCGGCGGGGCTGGCCCTGGGGATGGCGCTTGGGGTCGGGACGGCGGTCAATCTGGCGCTGTCGCCCGCGGCACGGTGGCTGCTGCGACCGATGCTGATCGCGGCTCAGGCGGTGCCGGTCTTTGCGCTGGCCCCGATCCTGACGCTGTGGCTGGGCTACGGCGCGCCCAGCAAGGTCGTGATGGTGGCGCTGGTGGTCTATTTCCCGGTGGCGTCGGTGCTGTTCGACGCGCTGATGCGCCCGCCCGCCGCGCTTGACGATCTGGCGCGGTCGATGGGCGCGCGGCCTTTGCGGCGCTTGACGTTGATCCAGCTGCCCGCCGCCCTGCCCGCGCTTGGCTCAGGGCTGCGGCTGGCGGCGGTGCAGGCGCCGCTGGCGGTGATCGTGGGCGAATGGGTCGGCTCCAGCCGGGGCCTGGGCCATGTGATGCTGATGGCGAACGGGCGGGGTCAGACCGACCTGATGTTCGCGGCACTGGCCGTGCTGACGGCGATGGGACTGGCGCTGTTCGCCGCGGCGGGCGCGGTCCAGCGTCTGACGGATAAGGGCCGCCCCGAAGGACGGCCCCGAAGCCTTACCACGAGGTGATGACGGCCCCGTCGTATTTCTCGTCGATGAAGGCCTTGACCTCGGGCGACTGATAGGCCTCGACCATGGTCTTGACCCAGGGCTCGGCCTCGCGGCCCTGCTGGACGACCAGGATGTTCACATAGGGGCTGTCGGCCTTTTCCATGGCGATGGCATCCTCGCGCGGGGACAGGCCCGAGGCCAGCGCATAGTTGGTGTTGATCACCGCGATGTCGGCATCGGCCAGCGCGCGGGGCAGCTGCGCCGCGTCCAGCTCCAGGAACTGCAGACCCTTGGGGTTGTCGCTGACATCCAGCGGGCTGGGGACCAGGCCCGTGCCCTCGGCCAGGGTGATCAGGCCCAGATCCTGCAGGATCAGCAGCGCGCGGCCGCCATTGGTCGGATCGTTCGGGATCGCGACCTGCGCGCCCTCGGGCAGGTCGGCGATGTCCTCGACCTTGTCGGAGTAGATCCCCATCGGCGTGGTGATGGTGGTGCCGACCTCGACCAGCTCAAAGCCGCGATCCTTCATCTGGTTCTCCAGATAGGGGCGGTGCTGGAAACTGTTGGCGTCCAGATCGCCATCCGCCAGCGCCTGGTTCGGCACGACGTAGTCGGAGAACTCGATGACCTCGATGGTCAGGCCCAGGGGTTCGGCGACCTCGGCCACCTTCTCCATGATCTCGCCATGTTCGCCGGGGGACACGCCAACCTTGATGTCTTCGGCCATGGCGACGGAAGCCATGGCGGCGGAGGACAAGGCGATGGCGGATACGAAGGTTGTCAGACGCAGCATGGGATTCGTCCTTTCTTGTCTGCGGGAAATTCAGGCGCCGCGGTTGCGGGGCGCGCGGCGGTCGACGCGGGCCGCGATCCATTCGCCAAGCGACTGGACCAGCTGCACCAGCACGATCAGGATGACGACGACGGCGGCCATGACCTCGGGCATGAAGCGCTGATAGCCGTAGCGGATGCCCAGATCGCCCAGGCCCTGCCCGCCGACCGCGCCGACCATCGCGGAATAGCCGATCAGGCTGACCACGGCCAGGGTCAGGCCCAGGGTGATGGCGGGCAGCGCCTCGGGGATCAGCACCTTGCGGATGATCTGGAACGGCGTCGCACCCATGGCGCGCGCGGCCTCGATCAGGCCGGCGTCGACCTCGCGGATGGCGTTCTCGACCAGCCGCGCGATGAAGGGGATGGCGGCCAGGGTCAGCGGCACGATGGCCGCGTCCGTGCCGATCGACGTGCCGACCACGGCCCGCGTGAAGGGAATGATCGCCACCACCAGGATGATGAACGGGACCGAACGGGTGGCGTTCACCACCAGCCCCAGCACCTTGTTGATCCACGGCGCCGACAGCAGTTCCCCCCGCTGAGAGCATGCCAGGAACACGCCCAGAGGCAGCCCGCCCAACGTCCCCAGAATGGCCGAGATGGCGACCATGTAGAGGGTCTGCAGCGTCGCATCCCACAGGATCGGGATCAGGTTAGCGGACATGGCCCAGCACCTCCGTGGTCAGACCGTGTTGCTCAAGGAAGGCCCGCGCCTGATCGCCCCGGTCCTGGGGGACCGAGATCAGCAGGTTGCCGAAGGGGCGCGTGCCGATCTCCTCGATAGTGCCGCCCAGGATGTTGGCGCTGATGCCCAGATCGGTCGCCAGACGCGCCAGCATCGGGTCGGTCGCATGCGTACCCGCAAATGTCACGCGGATCACCTGGTCGCCCGGCGGATCGGTCTGCAGCCGCGCCGCGACGAAGGCCGGCAGCGTGGCGCCCGTGACACCGGACAGGAAGCGCCGGGTCGTGGCATGTTCGGGCCGCGCGAAGATGTCGTAGGTCGGACCGGCCTCGACGATGCGGCCCGCCTCGATCACCGCCATGTGGCTGGCGATGTCGCGCAGCACGGCCATCTCATGCGTGATCAGCAGGACGCTGACGCCCAGGTCGCGGTTGATCTGGGCCAGCAGGTCCAGGACGGTCTGCGTGGTCTCGGGGTCCAGCGCACTGGTCGCCTCGTCCGACAGGAGGACCTTGGGGCCGGTGGCCAACGCGCGCGCGATGCCCACGCGCTGCTTCTGCCCGCCCGACAGTTCCGCCGGATAGCGGTCGGCCAGCGCGCCAAGGCCTACCTGCTCGATCAGCTGGTCGACGCGGGCGCGGATCTGGCCGCGCGGCGTGCCCGCGACCTCCAGCGGCAGGGCGATGTTGCCCCGCACCGTGCGCGAGGCCAGCAGGTTGAAGTGCTGGAAGATCATCCCGACATCGCGCCGGATCGCGCGCAGCGCGGACCCGGTGGCGGTGCCCACGTCGCGGCCCGAGACCGTGACGCGGCCCGTCGTCGGCCGCTCCAGCCCGTTCACCATGCGAAGCAGCGTGGATTTGCCCGCGCCGGACCGGCCGATGATGCCGGTGATGCTGCCCTCAGGGACCGACAGGGTGATGTCGGCCAGCGCCGTCACCTGCCCTCCCGCCTTGGGAAAGGACTTGCCCAGCCCTTCGAAGGTTATCGCCGCGCCGGTCATCCGCATCCTGCATGCTTGCCAAAAGTCAGGGCGCGGTCCTGCCCGAAACGGCCGCCGGGCGCAAGCCGTGCCGCAGCCGCACGGCGATCCCGCCCGGAACGGCCGTTCGCGCGCCGCGCAGCCTGCCGGAACGCAGGCCCTGCCCCGGCCGATGCGCACGGACCGCGGCGGTCGGGACGCGCATCGGGCAGGACGGCATCCTTATTCCGCGGCGTCTGGCACCCCGCGCGCCAGAAGCGCGGTCAGGATCGTGCGCAGCGTGTCGGGGCGGAACGGCTTTTCGATCAGCGGCGCATGGTCGAACCCCTGCGGCAGGTTCTCGCGGCCATAGCCCGACACGAAGCAGAACGGCACCGAAAGGCTGTCGAACAAGGCCGCGACCTCGTCCACCGGCTCTCCCTTCAGGTTGCCGTCCAGCAGGGCCAGGTCGATGGGCCCGTTCCGGGCAGCGGCCATCGCCTCGGGGACGCTGCGGGCGACGCCGGTGACGGTGGCCCCGGCATCCTCCAACTCATAGCGCAGGTCCAGCGCAACCAGCGGCTCGTCCTCGACTAGCAGGACGCGCGCGCCCTCCAGCGTCGATGCGCGGATGACGGGTTGGCCGACCAGCGCCTCGGCGGCGGCGGCCTGGCCCGCCAGCCGGGTCACGCCGTCGGTCAGACGGATGGTCCAGACGACCCCGTCGGGGTTCCAGTCGGCGCTGACCGCGGCCGCATCGCCGCCCCCGGCCGCCCCGATCAGCGTCATGCCGAAGCCCATGCGCGACGGCGCGGTGACCGCCGGGCCGCCCGTCTCGCGCCAGGTCAGGACCAGGCGCTGCCCCTCAAGGCGCCAGGCGATGTGCACGATCCCGCCCGGAACCGACAATGCCCCGTATTTCGCGGCATTCGTGCCCAATTCGTGCAGCGTCAGCGCAAGGCGCAGCATGGTGTCGGGGGCCAGTTCCACCGGTGGGCCGTCGCGGCGCAGCCGGTCGCCGTCCAGCGTACCCGAACTGATCTGGTCGTCGATCAGCTGATCCAGCGGCGCGCTGGCCCAGGTCGCATCCGACAGGATCGAATGGGCGCGGGCCAGCGCCTGCAGGCGTCCGCCAAAGCTGGTCTCGAATTCAGGCAGGCTGCCGGATTGGCGCAGGCTTTGGCGGGCGATGGCCTGGACGTTGGCCAGGGTATTCTTGATGCGGTGGTTCAGCTCTCCGATCAGCAGCGCGCGGACCTCCTCGGACTGCTTTCGTTCGGTGATGTCCTGAACCTGCAGCGACAGCGACTGGCGGTTCAGACCCTCGGACAGGACCGATCCATAGACCTCGCAGCAGATCGGGCCGATATCGGCGTGATCCAGGCTGATCTCGGCCGAGAAGCGCGGCACGCCGTCCTGCTGGCTGTCCAGCCAGCCGGTCAGCAGCGCGGCCCCCTGTTCGTCCAGCCAGCCCGCCGCGGTGGCGGTCATGCCCAGCATGTCGCCCGCGGGCCGCCCGAACATGCGTTCGGCCCCCTTGGACCAGCTGCGCACGCACAGGTTCCGGTCCAGCGTGACGAAGGCCAGCGGCGAATTGTCGGCATGGGCCTTCAGCTGCGCCATCGCGCGGTCGCGGTGCAGCGCGATGTCCTGCATCTCGTCGCGCTGGCGCTGCAGGTCCTTGGCCTGGCGGCCGATGCGGAAGAACACCTCGGCCTTGGATTTCAGCACCACCGGGTCGATGGGCTTGAAGATATAATCGACCGCCCCCGCCTCGTACCCCCGGAACCGGCGGGCCTCGTCCATCTCTGCGGCGGTGACGAAGATGATGGGCACGCCGCGGGTGCGTTCGGTGGACCGCATGAGTTCCGCCAGTTCATAGCCGTCGGTGCCGGGCATCTGCACGTCCAGGAAGGCCAGCGCGTAATCATGCTGCAGCATCAGTTCCAGCGCCTCGGTCGCGGACCGCGCGGTGTCGACCACCAGCCCGTCGCGCCGCAGCAGCGCCTCCAGCGCCATGATGTTTTCCGCGATGTCGTCGACGATCAGGAAACGGATGGGTCTATCGGGCATGAACAGTCTCCTGGTCGGCATTCCGGCGCCAGATCCGGTCCGGTTCGGCAAAGGCCGCGAAGGACGCGGCATGGGTGGAAAAGCGCAACGTCTCGTGAGAACCGAGGCCAAGAAAGCCGCCCCGCGCCAGCGCCTCGGCGAACAGGCCCACGGCGCGGTCCTGCAGCGTCCCGTCGAAATAGATCAGCACGTTCCGGCACGACACCAGCTGGACCTCGGAAAAGACCTGGTCGGTGGCCAGGTTGTGCTCGGTGAACACCGTGCGCGATCGCAGGCCCCGGTCGAAGGCCGCGCGCCCATAGGCGGCGGTATAGTAATCCGACAGCGACCCCAGCCCTCCCGCCCGCTGATAGTTCTGCGAGAAGACCGGCAGGCGGTCGATGTCATAGATGCCGGCCTCGGCCCGGGCCAGGGCGCGTCGGTTGATCTCGGTCGCATAGAACATCGTGCGGTCGAACAGCCCCTCCTCGCGGAACAGGATGGCCAGCGAATACAGCTCCTCTCCATCGGCACAACCCGCCACCCAGACCTTGAGCGAGGGGAAGGTCCGCAGATGCGGGATGACCTCGCGGCGCAGTGCAAGGTAATAGGCCGGATCGCGAAACAGTTCGCTGACCTGCACGGTCATCGCGTCGATGATGTCGGGCAGCACCGCGGGATCATGCAGCAGGCGGCCCTGCACCTCGGACAGGGTCGCGCAGCCAAGCCTTTCGCGCGCCAGTTCGGCGCGACGGGCCAGCGATGCGCGCGAATAGGACCTGAAGTCGTAATGGTGGCGCCGGTTCAGCGCCTCCAGGAACAGGTCCAGCTCGATCGCGTCGGCCGCGCGCAGGGGGACGGGATCGACGCTCATCGCGGCATCCAGACCCGGGTCAGCGACAGCAGCTTGTCGACATCCAGGGGCTTGGGCAGGTAATCGTTCGCCCCCGCCGCGAGGCACTGGTTCTGATCCTCGGCCATGGCCTTGGCGGTCAGCATGATGATGGGCAGGCCCTTCCAGCGGTCGATCTTGCGGATCTCGCGCGTGGCGGTCAGGCCGTCCATCTCGGGCATCATCACGTCCATCAGCACCAGGTCGATCTTGGGGGCGGCACCGTCGTTGATGCGGCCCAGGGCCTCCAGCGCCTCGCGGCCGTTCCGGGCGATCTGCACGGTCGCGCCATGCGGCTCGAACACGCCGGTCAGGGCATAGACGTTGCGGATGTCGTCCTCGACCACCAGGATGCGGCGCCCCTCCAGCTGCGCATCGCGGTTCAGCGACGCGGCCAGCATGTCGCGCTGTTTCTGCGGCAGGTCGGAGACGACCTGATGCAGGAACAGCGTGACCTCGTTGATCAGGCGCTCGGGCGACTTGGCGCCCTTAATAATGATCGATTTCGAATAGCGGCGCAGGCGCTGCTCCTCGGCCTCGGACAGTGCGCGCGCAGTATAGACGATGACCGGCGGGAAGGACGCCGTGCCGTCCCCGTCCAGCTGCTCCAGCACCTCGAACCCCGAGGCGTCCGGCAGCGTCATGTCCAGGACGATGCAGTCGACCGTCTGGCTGCGGCAGATCTTCAGTGCCTCGGCGGCGGTACCGGCGCCCACCGTCTCGACCCCGTCGCTGGTCAGCAGCGCCTTCAGCCCCAGCATCTGCGCGGGATCGTCCTCGACGATCAGCACGCGGCGCAGGCGCTGTTCCAGGCGGGTCTCCAGGTTGCGGATCGCCGTGGCCAAGTCGTCGCGCCGCACCGGCTTCATCATATAGCTGATGGCGCCCTGGGCCAGCGCCTCCTTGGTGTAATCGTCGGCCGAGACCATATGCACCGGGATGTGTCGCGTGGTCGTGTCGCGCTTCAGCCGGTCCAACGCGGACAGGCCCGAATGGTCGGGCAGGCCCACATCCATCACGATCGCCTGCGGCAGGAAATGGCGCGCCGCACGCACCGCGTCATCCGCCCGGCCCACGCAGACGCAGCGGAAGCCCAGCTCCTGCGCCAGACCATAGAGGATGCGGGCGAATGCCGGATCGTCCTCGACCACCAGCATCACCCGGTCGCCGGCGCCGATGTCCGCGCGGTCGTCCTCGACCCCCGGCAGGGCGTCCAGCATCATCGGCGCGGGTTCGGGCATCGTGGGCGCGGGCAAGGACCGCCGCGCAGGTGCCGGCGATTGCAGCGCCGGGGCGGCGGGCAGGATCAGCGTGAAGGTGCTGCCCTTGCCGGGCGCGCTGGTCAGCGTGATGCGCCCGCCCAGCAGATCGGCCAGTTCACGGCAGATCGACAGGCCCAGCCCTGTTCCGCCGAAGCGGCGCGAGATGGTGCCGTCCGCCTGCCGGAACGCCTCGAACACGGTCTCCTGCTGGCTGGCGTCGATGCCGATGCCGCTGTCCTGCACCGACAGCGCGATCCCCTGCGCCGCCGGGGAAATATGCAGCACCACCTGCCCCCGTTCGGTGAATTTCAGCGCGTTCGAGATGAAGTTCCGCAGCACCTGCTCCAGACGCTGCCGGTCGGAGGAGAACGCCGCGACCTTGGGATCGACCTGCGCCGACAGGGTCAGCCCCTTGTCGCGGGCCTGCGCCTCGAAGGCGCGCACCAGCTTGTCGGCCAGCGCCTGCGGCTCGACCGTGTCGCGCGACACGTCCATCTTGCCGGATTCGATCTTGGACAAGTCCAGGATGTCGTTGATCAGCGCCAGCAGATCCTTGCCCGATGCCTCGATCGTCTCGGCCCAACGGACCTGCTCCTCGGACAGGTTGCGGCCGCGGTTGTCCGACAGCAGCCGCGACATGATCAGCAGCGCGTTCAGCGGCGTGCGCAGCTCGTGCGACATGTTGGCGACGAATTCGGACTTGTAGCGGCTCTCCTGCGCCAGCTCCTGCGCCTGATCCTCCAGCATCCGGCGCGACCGGGCCAGCGCATCGCGCTGTTCCTCCAGCTCCTGCGTCTGGCTTTCAAGCTGGGCGTTCTGTTCTTCCAGCTCTGATTGCTGTGCCTCCAACCGGCGCTGGCTGTCCTGCAGAGCGCGGGTCTGCTCCTCCAGCTCTTCGTTGGACGCCGCAAGCTCCTCGGTATGGGCGCGCAACTCCTCGGCTTGACGGCGGGTCTCCTCCAGCAATTCCTGCAGCTGCTGGCGATACTGGGCGGACCGCAGCGCGATGCCCAGCTTGTCTCCGATACGCTCGAACAGGTCGATCACGCGAGGCGGCGGGGCGGCATCCAGCCCGAACTCCAGCACGCCGTTGATCAGCTGCCCGTCCCGCATCGGCACGATCAGCGCATGCGCCGTGCGCCCCCGCGCCAGTCCCGTCGCCCAGCCCAGCGCCTGGTCCGGCGCAAGGGACATCTGCAGGATGCGACCTTCGGTGACGGCGCGGCCCAGATGGCCTTCGTCATCCGCCACGCGTTCCGCCAGGGCGTCACCGTCGGTGCCCCATTGCGCCAGCCGCAGGTGGCCATGTCCATTACGGGCATAGGCGACGGCGGCCCGCGCGCCGATCCGGTCGGCCAGAACCTGCAGGACCTGGCGGGCCAGCTTTTCCGCGGTCAGGTCGCCCTGGACGGCACGGGACACCGCGACCTGGGTGCCGGTGATCCAGTCGGTGTCCAGCAGCTTGCCGCGGGTGACGATCAGCCTTCGCCCCAGAAATCCCAGGCACAGATACACGATCCCGGCCAAGCCGCGGTTCACGGCTGCCACGGTCGGATCGATGCCGGTGTTGTCCTTCTGGAACGCCAGCGCCATCGCCACGCAGACCAGCACGGCCGTGGCCACCGGCAGCGCGGGCCAGCGCGCGAAGACTGCAAGACTCAACGGCAGGATATAGATCAGCCAGACCGCCGTCCCCAACGGCACCATCAGATCGAGGGTAAACACGCCGGCAAGGGCCGCTGCGATGACGACCAGAATCGTCAGGTCTTGGGTCTTGGTCACGATCTCTCCTGGTCGGCGGCATTTTCGACGTCACCGTCGAACGCCGCGACAGGACCTTTCGTTCAACCGCCTGTGATCAATATTTGATAATCCGGTGCGACCCGACGGTCCCCGTCATTCGCGCCGCATGGCCATATCCAAACCGGACGGTCCTGTCGAGGGCTCAGCGCGCCCGCGGCGGCCACATCCGTGCCCAGACCCCGTCGCGCCGGATCAGCGCATGGTGCAGCGCCGCGCCCACATGCAGGGCCAACACCGCCATCAGCGCCCAGGCCGCCAGTTCGTGCAGGCTGCTGGCGGCGTCGGCCAGGGGCTTTGACCGGGGGACCAGCGTCGGCAGGCCAAGCGCATCCAGCCCTTCGATCGGAAAGCCGCCCGCGCGCACGCGGATGTATCCCGACAGCGGCATCACGACCATAAGTCCGTACAGCGCCAGATGCGACAGCCCCGCCACCCGCCGCTGCCAGTCGGGCATGGTCGCGGGCAGCGGCGCGGGCGGATGCGTCAGCCGCCAGACCAGCCGCAGCGCGATGATGACGATCAGCAGGCTGCCCACGTTCTTGTGAAACAGGTACAGCGCGTCCCCCAGGCCGCGGTCCAACCCGTCCTGCACCATCAGCAGACCCACCGGGATCATCGCCAGTATCAGCGCCGCGACCAGCCAGTGCAGCATCCGCGCCGTGGTGCCATAGCCTGCGGGTCGATGATCCATGGCGCAGCCCTCCTGTCGCGACAGGATAGCCCGGGATCGTGCTGAGGCAAGCCTGTTCAGAAGTCAGCTTGACGCGTCATGCCCCTGTCATATGTTCACCCGATGCAGATTTCCCGCCCCGACCTTGCCGATCCCACCGTCAGACCGGCCCCCGCCGCAGGCCGCCGCCTGCCCGAGGGGTTGATCCTGGCCATTCCCGCGGGGCTGGCCCTGAACCTGGGCATCGGCGTGATGGTCCTGGGCCAGGGCACGGGTGCCCTGGTCGCGGGCGTCGTCTATCTGGCGGGGGCCGCGCTGGTCTGCGTTGCAATGCGCAGGCATTATCCGCATGCCAGGCTTGGGTCGTGCAACGCGGTGACGCTGATGCGCATGGCGCTGACGACGGCGTTGATCGCGCCCCTGGTCGGCGGGGTCGCGGCGGGCTGGGCAGTGGCGGCGATCGCGACCATATCACTGACGCTGGACGGGGTGGATGGCTGGCTGGCGCGGCGCAGCGGGCTGTGCTCCGATTTCGGCGCCCGTTTCGACATGGAGGTCGACGCCGCGCTGGCCCTGATCCTGGCGCTGCACGCCCTGGCCGGCAGCCCCGTCGGACCCGAGATCCTGGCCCTGGGCGTCATGCGCTATCTGTTCATCGGGGCGGGGCTGGTCTGGCCGTGGATCATGGCGCCGCTGCCGGTCAGCTATGCCCGCAAGGCCGTCTGCGTGCTGCAGCTTGCGACGCTGATCGCGCTTCAGGTGCCGGTCCTGTCGGACGATCTTGCGATCACCCTGGCGCGGATCGCGGCGGCGGCGCTGATCTGGTCCTTTGGACGCGACGTGCTGTGGTTGCGGGGCCATCGGTGACCCCCCGGCCCTTGTCGGTCCTTGCCGCCATCCTGCTGCTGCACGTCCTGCTGGCGCTGCCCGCGCATCCCGATCAACTGGCCTGGGCCGCGCTGGCACGCCCGGCGCCGGAGCTGGCGGTGCTGATCCTGCTGGCGCTGGCCGCGGGCCGGACGGTCGCGGGGCGGCTGCTGCGCGTGGCGGCGACCCTGGCCCTGACGCTGGTCACCGTGCTGAAGGTCGCGGACCTGGCGATGCTCGAAAGTCTGGGCCGCAGGTTCAATCCGGTCGCGGACCTGCCCCTGATCGATGCATCCGTCCGGCTGATCGCCGGCAGCCTGGGCCCCTGGCAGGCGGCGGGTGCGGTTCTGGCCGCGCTTCTGGCCACGTTGCTTATCGTTGCGGGCACATGGTGGGCGATGGGCGTGCTGATGCGCCGGGCCCCGCGTCCCGCCTGGATGCGGATCGCCGGTCTGGCAGCCTCTGTCGCGGGGATCGCGCTGCTGGCGTTAATGCCGCCCCCGACGGCCGCCTATGCCATCGACCGCGCTCAGCTGTCGGCACGCACCGTGACAGAGCTGCGCCAGTTCAACGAACAGGCGCGCCAGGATACGCTGGCCGGGCTGCAGGATCCGCTGGCGCTGATCGACCGCGACGTTCTGGTGATCTTTCTGGAAAGCTATGGTCGCACCAGCTTTGACACGCCCTTCTTTGCCGACACGCATCTGCCCCGGCTGCGCCAGGGACAACAGGTGCTGCAGGATCACGGATTGGCCATGGCATCGGGGTTCCTGACGTCGCCGACGCATGGCGGACAAAGCTGGCTGGCGCATGCGACGCTGGCTAACGGGCTGTGGGTCAATGACCAGACGCGCTATCAGGCGGCCATCGCCAGCGGGCGCCGGACACTGTTCCACCACGCCGCCGATGCCGGGTTCCGTACCGCGGCCGTGATGCCCGCCATCGTCCGTCCCTGGCCCGAGGCGTCGACGATGGGCTTCCAGCGGATCCTGGCCGCGCCCGACCTGGGCTATCGCGGGCAGCCGTTCAACTGGGTCACCATGCCCGATCAGTTCACGCTGGCCGCCACCGACCGCCTGTTGCGCGACGGCAGCGACCCGCGCCGCCTGTTCGCGCAGATCGCCCTGATCTCGTCCCACGCGCCCTGGACCCCGGTCCCCGAAATGCTGCCCTGGGAGGATCTGGGCGACGGCACCGAATTCGACGCGATGGCGCAAGCGGGCGATCCGCCGAACGTCGTCTGGCGCGACCGCGACCGGGTGCGGGCCCAGTATCGGGACACGATCGACTATACGCTGCAGGCGGTGCTGGACTATGCCGCGCGGCAAGGAGAGGACGCGCCCCTGATGATCCTGGTCGGCGATCACCAGGCCGCCACCACCATCGGCCTGGACGACCGCCGAGAGGTTCCGATCCACGTCATCGGCCCGCCCGATCTGGTCGCGCGGACCGACGGTTGGGGCCTGACGCGGGGGTTGATCCCGGAACCGGGCAGCCCGGCGATGCCGATGGAAGCACTTCGCGACCGCTTCATGCGCAACTTTTCCGGGTCCCTGAACGTGCCTCCTGCATGAACGTGACACGCAGTCTTCAAATCCTGGTCGCCCTGGCAGTGATGGCGCTCCTGTGGTTCGGCCTGGACGGCCAGCAGGCGCTGCACTTGCTGGTGCGTGCCGATCCGCTGTGGCTGGCGGCCGCAGCACTGGCCCTGACGGCGCAGACGGTGCTGTCGGCAATGCGCTGGCGGCTGACGGCGCGGCAGCTTGGCCAGACCATCCCCCTCACCCGGGCCATCTGCGAATACTACTTGGCGCAGGTCGTCAACCAGTCGCTGCCCGGCGGTGTCGTGGGCGATGCCGGCCGCGCGGTCCGCGCGCGTCATCAGGCGGGCCTGCGCCGCGCCGGCGCCGCCGTCGCGATCGAGCGCCTGGCGGGCCAGGTCGCGCTGTTCCTGGTGCTGGCGGCGGGTGCGCTGACCGTGACGCTGATGCCGGGCGGGCTGACACTGCCGTCCTGGGTCATGGGCCTGATCGGCGCGTTGCTGAGCGTCGCGCTGATCGCGATGCTGGCCATCGGCGGTGCGGGACAGCTGCCTGGGCGCGCAGGCACCGCCGCACGCGATCTGCGGGGCGCGTTGCGCGTCACGCTGCTGGCGCCGGGCGCCCTGCCGCGTCAGGTGGCGCTGAACCTGGCGATCACCGGGGCCAACCTTGCGGCCTTTGCCTTCTGCGCCGCGGCCACCGGCACGATGATGTCCCCGGTCGAGACCGCCGTTCTGGTGCCGCTGATTCTGCTGACCATGATCCTGCCGCTGACCGTCAGCGGCTGGGGTCTGCGCGAGGGTGCGGCCGCCGGGCTGTTCCCCCTGATCGGCGCCAGCGCGCAGGCGGGGCTTGCCGCCAGCCTGGCCTTCGGCCTGATGTTTCTGGCCAGCACCCTGCCGGGGCTGCTGGTCCTGTTGGCGCAGCGCCGCGTCAACCGTCCCGCCCCCGCAGCCATACAGGCAGACCCGTGACCGACCCAAAGACCCTGACCTTTGCCCTGCCGGGCGACATCACCACCCTGACCGGCGGCTATATCTACGACCGCCGCATGGTCCAGGGGCTGCGCGACGAGGGCCGGCATGTCGATGTCCTGGCCCTGCCCGATAGCTTTCCGACCCCGTCCGACAGCGACATGCGCCAGGCGCTCGACGCGCTGCAGGCGGTGCCCGCGGATCGGCCGGTGGTCATCGACGGGCTGGCCTTTGGCGCGCTGGACCCGCAGGGGGTGGTCGCGATCCGCGCGCCCATCGTGGCGATGATCCATCATCCCCTGGCCCAGGAAAGCGCGCTGCCTGCCGATCTGGCCGACCATCTGTGGCGGACCGAGCGCGCGAACCTGGCCCATGCGGACCACGTGATCGTGCCCAGCCCGCATACGCGCGACATGCTGGTCGACCGCTATGACGTGCCCGCCGACCGGATCACCGTCGCCCGCCCCGGCACCGACCGCCCGGAACAGCCCGCCACACCACAGGACCCGCCGCTGATCCTGTCGGTGGGCATCCTGCACCCGCGCAAGGGCCATGACGTGCTGATCGCCGCGCTGGCGGCGCTGGCCGATCTGGACTGGCAGGCGGTGATCGTGGGCAACCCCTGGGACGCAGCCCATGTTGCCGACCTGCAGGCGCAGATCGCCGCCAGCGGACTGGATGGACGGCTGGAACTGGCCGGGCGGGTCGGGGCGGATCGCCTGGCGGACCTGTACCGAAAGGCCTCGATCTTTGCGCTGGCGACCCGGTACGAGGGTTACGGCATCGTCTTCGACGAGGCGCTGTCCCATGGCCTGCCCATCGTCAGCACGCGCGCGGGCGCGGTGCCGGGAACGGTTCCGGCCGATGCGGGCCTGCTGGTCGCACCCGACGATGCGCCCGCGCTGGCGCAGGCGCTGCGCCGCATGCTGACCGACCCGGCCGAGCGAGCCGCACGGGCGGCCGCCGCCGCACGGGCGGGGGCG